>JBKHDS010000236.1:0-4180 GCA_046541215.1 Nitriliruptoraceae bacterium | reverse complement strand
ACCCGGTCGGCGAGCTGCCGCCAGCGCGCCACCGCCGCGGTGTCCGGGTCCTGCCGGACGGTGGCGACGGGCAGGTCGGTGAACCGCTCGGGTCGGGCGGTGCCGACGGCGACGGCGAGGTCGCTGCGCGCGGCGGCGAGCTCCAGGCACAGCCCGTGCGCCCGGTCCTGCTCGTCGTCGAGGAGCAGCACGGTGGCCTGCCGGTCGGCGTAGGGGGTCACCTCGTAGCCGGCCAGCGCCGCGATCCGGGCGAGGCGGTGCTGGTAGGTGTGCTCGCCCAGCACCAGCCGCATCCCCCCGGCGGAGAGCTCCTGCCAGCGGGCGTCGTCGGTGAGCAGCTCCTCGATCCGTTCCCGGGCCTGCTCGGCGGTGCTCACGATCGGCACCAGGTCGCCGAAGATGGTCTCGACGCCGACCGAGGGGGTGGACACGACCGGCGTGCCGCTGGCCAGCAGCTCGAACACCCGGCGGGAGAACATCGTGGGGGAGTGGATCACCGAGTTGGTGTTCAGGAACAGCCGGTGCTCACGGTAGATGCGGACCATCTCGTCGTAGGGGACCCCGCCCTGGACGTGGGGGCGGAACCGCTCCGGGAAGCCGACGGTGTCCGACTCCTGCCCGTGGGTGCGGTCGAAGATGATGAGGCCGAGGTCGCGGGCGCCGTCGAGCAGCGCCTCGAGCTGCTCGCGCCGCTCGGGGTGCCGGTTGCGGTAGTAGGTGCCCCCGAACACCGGGCGCGGGTCGCGCTCGGCGAGCTCTCGCGTGGGGTGGTGCAGGGCCGGCTGGGCGGCGAAGGGCAGGGCGGCTACGACCTTGGCGTGGGCGTCGTCCAGAGCCTCGTAGGCGGGGATGCGGTTCGCGTCGGTGGTCAGGACCACGTCGAACAGCCGGGCGGCCTCCGCGAACTTCGCGAAGTGGACCGGGTCCTCCTTGTTCCAGAACACCGTGGGCACGTCGTGCGCACGGCACCAGGTGACCAGGTCGGTCAGGTGCGGCAGGCCGACGGAGGTGGGGTAGGTGTAGCTGCCGACCTGGAACTCCCAGGAGCCACCGTTGCCCTTCCACGCCGACTCGACGAGGAGCAGGTGCGGTCGTTCGGCCTCCAGTGCCGCCCGCCAGGTGTCGGGGCGGAAGGTCAGCAGGTCGCAGTCCGGGGCCAGGCAGGCCTCCGTGAAGGTGTCCACGACCGCGGCCACCTTCAGGTCGGTGAGCGCCCGGGCCCGGGGCGGGAGCAGGAAGCGGGCCTCGAGGTGGGCGGAGGGCCGGATCTCGGTGGGGCTGCGCAGCTGCGCGGCGCTGGCCTCGACCTGCTCGCCGGCGGCCTCGCCGGGCGGGACCGGGGCGGGCACGTCGGGCGGGACCGAGGGGCCGAGGAGGATCCTGAGCAACGTGATGGGCAGCGCGAGCAGTCTGGCGGGGGAGCGGCGGGCGGCGTCGACCGCGGCCCCCAGGCGCCACCAGCGCCGGGCCCGCAGCGAGGCGGCCTGGTGGCGGTAGCGGTCGCGCTGGAAGCGCAGCTGGGCGTTGCGCTCGCGCTCGCCGACCAGCGCCACCTCGAGCCGCTCGGCGCGCTCGGAGAGCTCGGTGCGCTCGCGCAGCACCCCGGCGAGCGCCTCGGTCTGGTGCCGCAACCGGTCGCGTTCGCGCGCTGCCTCCTCGCGTTCGCGCGCTGCCTCCTCGCGCTCGCGCCGCAGCTGCTCGAGCTCGGCGGCGACCGGGTCGGGTGCGCTCATGCCTGCCTCGCTTCGGGTCATGAGGTCGCCGCGCGGTAGCGCGCGACGATCTCGTCGGGGTCGCCGTCGGCCAGGATCCGCCCGCGCTCGAGCCAGATGACCCGGGTGCAGGAGCTCGCCAGTGTGTCCAGCGCGTGGCTGACGAGGAACACCGTGCCGGCCTCCTGCCGCCGCGTCGCGATCCGCTCGGTCGATTTCAGCCGGAAGCGCTCGTCGCCGACGGCCAGTGCCTCGTCGATCACGAGGATGTCGGGCACCACCGCGGTGGCGATGGCGAACAGCAACCGGGCGCGCATCCCGGAGGAGTAGGCGGTCATCGGCAGGTCGATGAACTCCTCGAGCTCCGCGAAGGCCACGATGCCCTCGACCGCGTCCTCCACCTCGGCGGCCGGCATGCCGAGGGCGAGGCATCCGAGCACGATGTTGCGCCGGCCGGACAGCGTGGCCTGCAGCGCCGACCCGACGCCGAGCAGGGTCGGCTGGGACCGGGCGTAGACCTCGCCGGCGTCCACCGGAAGCAGGCCCGCGAGCGCCTGCAGCAGGGTCGACTTGCCCGAGCCGTTGCGGCCGACGATGCCGATCGACTCGCCCCGGCGGGCCACCAGCGACACGCCGCGCACGGCGTGGATGGCCCGGTGCTGGCGGCGCTGGCCCCGCAGGAGGTCCCGGAGGCTCGGCCGCCGGTCCTCGTACACCCGGTAGGTGACGTGCACGTCGTCGAGCACCACGTTGACGGTGTCCGGATCGACCCCGAGCAGGTCGGTGCTGACCGCGAGCGTCGCCTCAGCCACGGCCGTACCGCTTCTCGGCGCCGGGGAAGTAGCGCAGCCCGAAGGTCAGGGCGACCACCGCCCACAGCCCCCCCGCGGTCCACAGCAGCGCGGGCCGGCCGTGGCCGTGGCTGGACATCAGCACCTCGCGGGTCAGCGCGATGTAGACGTAGAAGGGGTTGAGCAGGAACAGCTCCTCGAGCGCCGCCAGCGACGGGCGGTCGGCGGTGAACCGCGTGATGTCGTACAGGATCCCGGAGACGTAGAAGCCGAGCCGGAACACGAAGGGCAGCAGGTTGCGCAGGTCCCGCACCGACTCGGTCATCCGGGCGGTCGTGAAGGCCCCGCCGAGCGCGAAGGCCGTCATCAGCACGAACACGGCAGGGAACGCGAGCCAAGACCACGAGATGCCCTCGCCGGAGACCAGCATGACGAGCAGCATCACCACCAGCGAGGAGCCGAACCCGAGGACCTCCTTCGTCACCGTGCTGACCGGCAGGACCGCCCGCGGGAACTGCAGCGAGCGGATCAGCCCGAGGTTGCCCACGATCGAGGACGCGCCCGCGGTCACGCACCGCTGCAGGTAGCTGTAGACGAACACCCCGACCGACAGGAACCCGATGTAGTTCGCCGGCCGCCACGGCAGGGCGTCGCCCCCGAGGTTGCCGAGCAGCAACCCGAAGACGAGGTAGTACACCCCGATCAGCAGCACCGGGTTGATCAGCTGCCACAGGTTGCCGAGCAGCGTGTCCATGTGCTGGCCACGGAAGGCGCTGGCAGCGAGGTGGTAGGTGAACTCGCGTCGCTGCCACATCCAGCGCAGGTACGCGCCGGGCTGTGGCCGACCACCCAGCGGGAGCAGCCCCGCGGGCGGTGTGCTGACCGAGGTCACAGGGCGGCCTCGCGTTCGGCGAGGAAGGCGAGGATGGCGGTGGCGGCCCGCTCCCCGGCCCGGCCGTCCCACAACGGCGGCCGGTCGACGGGGAAGGTCGCCTCGCCGCGCAGGATCTGCAGCGCCGCCGCGGCGAGGTCGTCGGGGGTGACCAGCCGGTTCGTCCCGTGCGTGATCGTGATCGGCCGCTCGGTGTTCGGCCGCACCGTCAGGCACGGCACGTCGAGGATGGTGGTCTCCTCCTGCACGCCGCCGGAGTCGGTCAGCACGAGCGCCGCACCGGAGACCAGCGAGAGGAAGTCGACGTAGCCGAGCGGGTCGATGACGTGCAGCCCGTCGCCGCTGACCAGCCCGAGCTCGGCGAGGCGCGCGCGACCGCGCGGGTGCAGCGGGACCACGACATCCACCTCGGCGGCCACCGCCTTCAGGGCCGCGACGATCCGGGCCGCCACCTCGGGATCGTCGACGTTGGCGGGGCGGTGCAGGGTGGTGACCACCACCCGGTCGGGCAGGCCGTGCGCGGCCGTCGCTCCAGGATCGTCATTGCTACCAAGTTTGGCAATCAGTTTGATGAGGCCACCAAGCAGATTACCGGCAGCAGTGCTCGCCCGGACTACATCCGATCGGCGTGCGAGGCCTCGCTGCAAAGACTTAATACTGATTATATCGATCTGTATCAGTTCCATCTGAACGATTTTCCGCCGGCCGGGGTTGACGATGTGCTGGACACGCTCGAGCGACTGGTCGCCGCCGGCAAGATTCGCAGCTACGGCTGGAGCACCGAT
>JBKHDS010000235.1:0-4185 GCA_046541215.1 Nitriliruptoraceae bacterium | reverse complement strand
GGAGCGGGTGAGGGGAATCGAACCCCCGTTCCGAGCTTGGGAAGCTCGTGTTCTACCATTGAACTACACCCGCGGGAACGCAGAACGTACTGCCTGCCCTGGTTGGGCCGCAACGCGGGACGACTGGGGTGGCGACCCACACACGCCGGAGGTCGGCATGATCCTGTCCGACGGCACGATCCGGGAGGCACTCGCAGCGGGTCGGATCGGGATCGACCCGCTCGGCGACGATGCGATCCAGCCGTCCTCGGTCGACGTGCGCCTCGGCCACCAGTTCCGGGTGTTCGCCAACCACCGCTACCCCTACATCGACGTCCGGGAGGAGCAGCCGGATCTGACCGAGCTCGTGGAGGCTGGCGACCACCCCTTCGTCCTCCACCCCGGCGAGTTCGTGCTCGGCTCCACGCTCGAGCGCATCACGCTCCCCTCCGACATCGTGGCTCGCCTCGAGGGCAAGAGCTCGCTCGCCCGCCTCGGCCTGGTGATCCACTCCACCGCCGGGTTCATCGACGCCGGCTTCGACGGCGACGTCACGCTGGAGCTGTCCAACGTCGCGACGCTGCCGATCCTGCTCTACCCCGGGATGAAGGTCGCCCAGTTCGCGTTCTTCGCGCTCGACAAGCCCGCGGAGCGCCCCTACGGCAGTGGCGCCAGCGGCTCGAAGTACCAGGGTCAGGCTGGCCCCACCGCGTCGCGCTACCACCTCAACCTCGTCCCGACCTCGCCCGCAGGACCGTCGGACGGCTCGGCCCGCTGAGCTCTCCTGCCTTCGGGACCTGCCACCGCCATCCGTCCAGCACGGGCCTGGCCGCGAACCTAGGTTCCTGCGTGGTGCAGCCATCCCCTGCTGCCCGCTACCTCGATGTCCGCGGAGGACGACCCATGAGCGAGTCCGCCCGTACCCCCGAGACCACCCGACGCTACGCGCGACTGGCCCGCTTCAATCTCGGCGTGGGCCTCATCCACCTCCTCCAAGGCATCGTGCTCCTGGTACTGGCCAACGACCTCACCCTGCCGGTGTTCGCGAGCCTGCTGGAGGACGACCCCGTCGCGCAGCGCGGCCCCGCAACGCCGGAGCTCGTGTTCGAGCTGCCGATCGCGATCATGGTCGCGGTGTTCGTGTTCTTCGCCGCCGCCGACCACCTGCTCATGACCGTGCCGCCCATCCGGGCGTGGTACGAGCGCAAGCTCGACGGGCGGGAGAATTACGCCCGCTGGATCGAGTACTCGATCAGCTCCTCGATCATGATCGTGCTGATCGCGGCGTTCACCGGTATCTGGGACCTCGCCGCCCTGATCGCGATCTTCGGGGTCAACACCTCGATGATCCTGTTCGGCCTGCTGTGGGAGCGGACGGAGAAGCCCGGCAAGGGCGCTGATTGGAGCGCGTTCTGGTTCGGGACCTTCGCTGGAGCCGTGCCGTGGGTGATCATCGGCTACTACGTGCTCGCCGCCGGCGGCAGCGTGCCGGGCTTCGTCTACGCGATCGTCGGGTTCCAGCTCCTGCTGTTCTGGTCCTTCGCGCTGAACATGGCGCTGCAGTACGCCGAGGTCGGCCGCTGGAAGGACTACGTCTTCGGCGAGTACGCCTACATCACGATCAGCCTGGCGGCGAAGACCCTGCTCGCCTGGCTCGTGTTCGGCAACGTGCTGCGTACCTGATCGAGGCTGACGTCGAGGTGGCGCGCATCCCCGTGGGGCGCGCTCACCGGCGTCGGGCCCTCACCGGCACCGCCGGCTCACCGGCGTCGCGTGAGCACCTGCGCGCCGTGGTCACCAGGACCCGCCACCCCCCCCGCCGCCGCCGCTGCCGCCACCCCCGCCGCCACCGCTGCTCGAGGGTGCCGTCGAGGTTCCCGACTGCGCGCTCGCGACCCCCGCGAAGCTGCTCTGGCTCGCCCACCAGGCACCCGTGCCGGCGGCACCGGCGCCGGCAGTGGCTGCCGTGAGGGACTGGAGCACGGGACCGAACCGCTCGTACCAGCTGTCCGCATGCCCGAGGGCGATGGCGTAGGGCAGCAGGGCCAGGGCGGGGTGGGTGTGGCCGAGACCGGCCTGTCCGGCTGCCCACTCGAGCTGCTCGCCCTCGACGGTACGCACGAAGTGGTCGAAAGCACGCGCCTGCCCCAGTGCGTCACGTCCGGCGGAGTTCAGCGGCCGGCGGTGGTGCCGCCACGGGGCCCGCGCCACGATCCAGCCGACCAGGACCAGCGCCGCCGTGATGGCCGCGGCCACGGCGGGAAGCGGGCTCGCGTAGGCGAACAGGGCGCCGAGCCCGAAGGCCAGCCCCAGCCAGCCGACGAAGGCGAGCGAGCGGAAGCAGCCGCTGCGCATGGCGCCGCCCTCGGCGTGCTCGAAGCCGTGGGCGGCGAACACCTCCTCCGCGCGCCGCGTCAGCGTCGTGGTCGCCTCGGAGACGCGCTGCGCGGTGCCCGCGTCGTAGCTGCCATCGAACACCGTCGAGGTGCCGGGAGGCACCAGCTCGTCGACCACCTCGGCGTCGGCTGGTGGCAGCACGGTGCCCTGCGGTGGCCGATCGAGGGTGAGGATGTCCTTCTCCGATCGGAGGAACCCGCCCTCCTTCTCGGTGAAGGACGAGCGGATGAGCCCGCGCTGATCGAGGTCGACGATGGTCGACAGCAACAGATCCTGGCTCGAAGCGCGGGAGAGCAGTCCGGCGACCTCCGGTGGCTTGAAGCCGAAGGGGGGTGCCGGCAGCGCCGTCGGCTGCGCTCGGTCGTGGAGGTGCGGGTCGGTGATGCGGTCGCGGTACACGCGCTGGGCGGCGACGGCCTCCCAGGCTGCGAGGGGGAGCGCGAGCAGCACCGCGAGCAGCAGCGCGGCGACGGCTGGGGAGAGGTCCCAGGGACCCGGCCCGGGCGTCGAGTCGAGCGGCGCCGGCGCGAAGGTCGGTGGGGCGACGGTGAAGGCCTCGGCCGGGAGACGGACCGCGATGGTCGCGGCCTCGAAGGGCTCGAAGGGGCCGACCTCGAAGACCACACGCGAGCCGTCGAGGCGCGGTGGGGTGGGGCAGGGCCGGGTCGAACGTCGTGGGCCGCTCACGCAGGCCGCTCCGACGGCCTCGCCGGGCAGGTCGACCATCACGGTCGTCGGCCCGACGGTCGTCGGCCAGTCGAAGCCCGGCGTGTCGACCCGGAGCTCGACCAGCGACGGGTCGTCGCGCAGCGTCACGGTCCACGTGGGAGCGGTGTAGCGGATGCGGTACGGGTAGGTCCCTGGCTGCAGCCAGGTGGAGGCCTCACCGATGCGCACCCGAGGCCCGTGCTCCCACCGCTCCAGGGCGACGTTCCAGGGCTCGGCTTCGTCGCCGCGGTCGACCGCGATGTCGCGGTAGGACCCCGTCGTGGGGAAGGGTGCTCGCTCATCCAGGTCACGGAAGATGCCGCGGCGCGGCTCGGCGAAGGTGACCTGGAGCTCCTCGGTGACCCGCGGGGTCCCGTCGGGCGCGACCTCGATCGTCTGGACGAAGCGGTCGATGCGGAAGGCGTCGTCGCGTCCCGCCATCCCGGAGATCGCCCCGGTCGCGGCGGCGAGCCCGAAGGTCGCCCCCACCGTCAGCACGGACACGGCGACGCGCCATCCGACCCGCATCGTCAGCGACCTCCCAGCTGGACGTCAGGCGCGATCGCGACGCGCTCCGACGCCCGCGCGAACATCTCCTCCCGGGGGAAGCGGAACAGTCCCGCGAGGATCGAGCTCGGGAAGGTGTCGGTCAGCGTCCGGTACCGCGCGACCCGGTCGTTCGCGAACCCGCGGGCGAAGGCGAGGCGGTCCTCGGTGTCCCGCAACTCCTCCTGCACCTGGCGGAAGCTGCCGTCGGCCTGCAGGTCGGGCTGGGCTTCGGTCAGCACGAGCAGTTGGCTCACCAGCGCCGTCAGCTCCTGCTCGGCAGCGTCCCGGTCGAGGTGGCTCGTGGTGGTCAGGGCCCGGGTGCGGGCGTCGGTGACCGCATCGAGCAGGCCGCGCTCGTGGGTGGCGGAGCCGCGGGCAGCGGCGACGACGTTGGGGATGAGATCGTGCCGGCGCTGCTGCTGCACGGCGACCTGGGCCCAGGCCTGGCGCACCTTCACCTTGGCACGGACGAGCCGGTTGTAGAGCACGACGACGACCAGCGCGAGGACGATCACGGTGCCGAGCAGCCAGGGCGCTGCGGTCTCCATCGTC
>JBKHDS010000234.1:0-4221 GCA_046541215.1 Nitriliruptoraceae bacterium | reverse complement strand
CGGCGGAGGGAGGGGGATTCGAACCCCCGAGACCCGTAGGTCTACCCGCTTTCGAGGCGGGCGCACTAGGCCGGACTATGCGATCCCTCCAGGCCCTGCCGGAGCAGGCGCGGTGAGGGTACGCAGCCGGACGAGCGGACGGCAACCGGCTGACGGGGTCACGCGTCCTCGCTCGCCGTGCGGCCGCGGACACGTGCGGCGGAGCGATCGGCGGTCAGCCACGCCGCCGCGCGGCGAAGAAGGCCTTGAGCTGCGCGGATGCCTGCTCGGCGAGCACGCCGCGAACCACCTCGACCCGGTGGTTGAGCCGGGGATCACGCGGTATGTCGTACAGCGCTCCGACCGCGCCGGCCTTCGGGTCATCCGCCGCGAAGACCACCCGGGGCAGCCGGGCCAGCACGAGCGCTCCGGCGCACATCACGCACGGTTCGAGCGTCACGTAGAGGGTGCACCCCTCCAGCCGCCAGCTCCCCAGCGCGCGGGACCCCGATCGCAGCACGAGCAGCTCGGCGTGAGCCGTCGGGTCCTGGTCGAGCTCGCGCCGGTTGTGGTCGCGCGCGAGCACCTCGCCGTCGCGGACGAGCACCGCGCCGATGGGGACGTCGGCGTGGGCTACGGCCGCCTCGGCCTCGACCAGCGCCTCACGCATCCATCGCTCGTGCATGGCGGCGACCCTACCGCGAGGACGACGCGGTCCATCTCGATGCGCCGTGGGTGCCGACCACCCCCTCGGCGGCGACCACCTCATCGGCGCCGACCACCTCCTCGGCCCGAGCTGCCTCCCGCGCGAGCAGCGCCCGCTTCCGGGTGGTGCCCCAGCGGTAGCCGCCGAGCTCGCCGGTGGACCGCAGTACCCGGTGGCAGGGGATCAACAGGGCCACGGGGTTGCGGCCCACGGCGCTCGCCACGGCCCGGACCGCGGTCGGATGACCGGCGGCGCGGGCCACCTCGGCGTAGGTGACCACCCGGTCGGACGGCACCCTGAGGAGCGCCTCCCAGACACGCAGCTGCAGGTTCGTTCCGGTGGCCAGCACGGGCAGCACCGTGCGCGGTTGCAGCGTCTCGCCGCCGAGGACCGCGGCCAGGTGGTCCGCGACCCACCGCGTCGCCTCGGGGTCGACGACCACCTGCGCCCCCGGCCAGCGCCTGGCCATCTGCGCGCGGGCGGCTTCCGCGGCCGCTTCCGGATCGTCGTCCGGACCGGGCAACCGGATCGGTCCGTCGAGGTCGCCGCGACCCTCGCCCAGCGGATCGAGGAAGCGCAGGTCGACCACGCCTCGCGGCGCGACGGTGATCGACGCCGGCCCGAGCAGGGTCGGGTGCACCCCCGTCCGCAGCTCGAGCCCCACCCCGCCGTGGGCCACCTGGCCAGGGGTCATGCCCACGAGGTCGATGCTGAGGTCGTACAGGCGGGAGGGTGCGGACAGACCCGTCGCCGCGGTCACCTCGAGCACGCTCGCCCGCTCCCGCAGGAGCTGGCGGGCCGCGCCGAAGGTCAGCCAGCGCAGGAAGCGGTGCGGGCTGACCCCGGCGAACCGGGTGAAGGTCCGGTGCAGATGACCGGCGGAGACGTGCAGGGCCGCGGCGACCTCACCGATCCGGGGTTGACGGACACGGTGCTCATCGAGGTGGCGGACGGCAGCCGCCACCAGCGCGTAGTCCCGACCGAGCGGGTCGGGCGGGGACCCCTCCACCTCACGCTCCCTCCACCTCGGTGCCGGCGTCGTCCGTGGCTCGGGTGAGTCTCGCGCACCCGGGGCTCGTAGGCGACCCGGATCCTGACCGAACCCCGAGGCTGGCGCCCGAACCCTGGCGCCGGCGACCTCCCCCGGCCACCATCGACGGAGGGCGGGCGGGAGGTACTGGTACCCCCTTGGGGTAGGAGCAGGTAGGCTGGCCGGGTCCGCCGATCCCCCGAGGACGCGATGCACGGCTACGCCGACCGCAGCGACGAGATCCAAGCGCGCCTGCGCCGGATCGAAGGCCAGGTCCGCGGCCTGCAGCGCATGATCGACGAGGACCGCTACTGCATCGACGTGTTGACCCAGATCTCGTCGGCCACCAAGGCGCTGCAGGGGGTCGCGACCACCCTGCTCGACGAGCACGTCCGGCACTGCGTCCGGGACGCGATCGACCAGGGCGCCGACAACGCGGACGAGAAGATCGAGGAGGCGCTCGAGGTGATCCACCGGCTCATCAAGCGGTGAGTCGCCCCGCGGGAGCCGGTCCGGCCAGCCGGCCTCGTAGGCCGACCGGAGACCACCGAACCAGCGACCTTCGAACCGGCGACCCGCCCGAACCAACGACCAGCCCGACACGATGGATGGCCCGGACCGACGGCCACCGCGCGAGGACAGACAGGACCCGACCATGGCAGCCCGTACCTACCCCGTACCCGACATCAGCTGCGGCCACTGCAAGAGCGCCATCGAGGGCGAGGTCGGCGCGCTCGAGGAGGTGGACACCGTCACCGTCGACATCGATGCACGGACGGTCACCGTCGACGGGTCGGCCAGCGACGAGGCGATCCACGCCGCGATCAGCGAGGCTGGCTACGAGGTCGCCCCGGCCTGAAGAACCACCGCCGGGCGCTGCGAGATCGCCCGACCTGAGGCACCACCGCCAGGCGCTGCGGCGGCGGCCGGTCCCACCCCACGCCGGCGGCAGCCGTCGGGGTCGCAGGTCCGAGTCCGCGTGACACCCACCCCCCACTGATCGCGAGGTCCCCGATGACCGACGTGCTCGACGCCGCCTTCACCCCTGAGCGGGCCCTGGAGGTGCTGCTCCAACTCGAACCGGAGCTGCGTGGGGTCGCCACCGACCGACGGGCCATCGTCGGGCTCAAGGCGGTCGCGGAGGGGCACGTGGAGCTGATCGACGTCGCCCTCGATCCCCACGGCGTGCTCGACCCCGGCGACGCCGACGGGCTGGTCGTCGTCACCAGCGAGGAGGTCGGCGACGAGGACGAGGTCGTCTGTCTGACCCAGCTCGTCTGCGTCCTGCCCACCGGCACCGAGGTCGGCATCAGCCGCGCCGCCGGCGTCGAGGAGGCACGCATCTGGCGCACCGACCGGGACGCGACCGACGCGGCGGAGGAGCTGCGGCCGATGGACGTGGCGGCGAACACCGCGCGCCGCGCCTACGGCCTGCCGTCGGTCGTGGCGGCCCTGCCGAGCGTGGCCGAGATCGCCGGCCGGACCTGGCTGGTGGCCGTCGCAGGCGAGGCGTTGGCGCGCTTCGACGGCCCCGACGGCGTCCGCGAGGTGGAGATTGAGGAGCTGCGCGAGGTCGCCACCCGACCTCTCTTCGGCGACCTGCTGGCGGTGGACGGCACGGTGCCGAGCTGGTCGCAGCTGCACGCGCACGCTGCCTCGGGCCACCTCGACCTCGGCCCCTTCCCGGTGGACGGCGGGCACGCGGCATGGCTCGACGAGGCCGGCCTCGCACAGGTCCTCGACAGCACCCTCCCGGCCGCCGAGGACCTGCTCGACCAGCTCCGCATCACCAGCGGGGACCAGGGCATGGCCTGGGCGATGTCGTGGCTCCTGGAGCGCGGCTGGCACGGCACCGACTGAGGGGCCATCCACAGACCTGCCCGGCGGGCTCCCGGCGTCGCACCGACGCCCTAGCCTCACGGCCATGTCGCCCCCTGCCGCTGCCAGCTTCCCCGGCCCCGGTCTGCTCGGCCGCAACGTGGTGGTCGGACCCGGTGCGACGGCGCCGCCCGGCTTCGAGCGCACCCGTCGGTTCGTCATCGACGACGACGCCCTCGCCGAGCCGGCGGCGCTGGCCGCGGTCCTGCGCGCCCGCTGGCTGGGACGGCAGCGCACGGTGCTCGAGCTCGCGGTCGACAACGAGGAGGCACGACGCCCCGAGACCACCGAGCTGCCGCCCTACCGGCTGCCCCGCGACCACGCCTTCCACCGCGAGGAGTTGCACTTCCTCACCTGGGCGAACAGCTACGACCTACGCGCAGGTGAGCCGCGCTGGTGGCACGGGGTCCTCGCCACCCGACGGACCGACGCGACCCCGAGCGAGGGTGCGGACATCGTGCTGCCCGACGGACGTCACGCCTGGGTCGACGGGGGGCCGCGCGGGCCGCTGCCCGGCTCGCTACCACCGCTGACCGGGACCGGTGGCCCCCCGGCGTTGGTGCACCGCGAGTCGATCGGGCTCGGCCGGCTGACGGTGCCGGGGGACGCGTTCCCGACCGAGCCGCTG
>JBKHDS010000233.1:0-4247 GCA_046541215.1 Nitriliruptoraceae bacterium | reverse complement strand
TGACGCTCTCCTCCGGGGTCAAGGGGTACACGACGATCCATGCGGGTTCCGCGCGGCAGGCCCTCACCCGGCTGCGCTTCATCTGTCAGTTGGCGGACACCCGGTCCGAGCTCCCGCTCACGGCGCTGAACGCCCTCGTGACCGAAGCGGTCGACCTCGTCGTGCACACGACGAGGTACCACGGGACACCTCAGGTCACCGAGGTGGTCGCGGTCGAGGACCAGCAGACCGGTGAAGGCGCCGCGGCCTTCACCGTGACCGACCTCTTCCACCGCCGGACCCCGGACGCCCCCTTGACCTGGACCGGCAACCTCCCGGTCCGGGCAAGCCGCGCGTTCCAAGCCGTCGGGCTCGACGTCCGCCAGGCACTCGGCGCCGACGGCGCACCTGCGGATATCGCACGACAGGGGGCGCCATGACGGCGGGGCTACAGGCCTTCGCGGTGGCGCTGCTGACCGCCTACGGCGTGTTCCTGCTCTTCACCGCGCTCTCCTTCGGCTGGAAGGGGCTCGGGATCTCGCCTGGGCTCGGGACGACGCGCCGCCGGGGCCGAGTGCAGGATCTGCTCGTGCAGGCGGGGCTGGATCGGACCCGTCTGGTGGAACTCGCCGCCGTCGAGGCGGTGCTGTTCACCGTCGCCGCTGCCTTCGGGTACGCCGTCTACGGTGGGTGGCCCGCGGCCGTCGCTGCCGGCCTCGCGGCTGCAGCCATCCCGGTGATCAGCGCCCGCAACCGACGGCGGGCGCGTCTCGCGAGGGCCCGGGAGGCCTGGCCCCGGATGCTCGAGGAGATCCGCCTGCAGGTGGTGACCCTCGGGCGCTCGATCCCGCAGGCGCTCCTGACCGTTGGGGCGCGCGGCCCGGAGGAGCTCAGGGGTGCCTTCGCGCTGGCGCAGCGCGAGTGGGTCCTGACCACCGATCTCGACCGCACCCTCGAGGTGCTCAAGGCCAACCTCGCCGACCCGACCGCTGACGCGGTGTGCGAGACCCTCCTGATCGCCCATGAGGTGGGCGGGACCGACGTCGATCGGCGGCTGCGCGCCCTGATCGACGACCGCATCGACGATCTCCAGGGTCGCAAGGACGCCCGGGCCAAGCAGGCCGGGGTGCGCTTCGCGCGCTGGTTCGTCCTCATCGTGCCGATCGGGATGGCCCTGGTGGGGCTGAGCATCGGTGACGGACGAGCGGCCTTCCAGACCGCGACCGGCCAGCTGTGGGTGCTGCTCGCCTTCGCGATGATGGGCGGCTGCTGGGCCTGGGCCGCGGTCCTGCTCCGCCTACCGGAGGAGGAACGGGTCTTCGCCGGTGATGAGGTCGCGACGTGACCCCCCTCGTCGTGCTCGCGGCGCTGCTCGCCTGGGCAGGGCTGACGTTGGTACTCGCAGAGGTGCGCTGGTTCGCGCGGCGCCCGCTGGTGGTGCGTCTGGCGCCCTACGTGCCAGGTGGTCTTGGGCGTCCCAGGAGTAGCGGGGTGCTGTCCGTCGGATCGTTCCGTGAGGCCGTCGGGCCGCTGGCGCGTGCGCTTGGGTCGCGGTTCTCGCGGCTGTTCGGCGTGCAGGAGGACCTCGATCGTCGGCTCGCTCGGGTCCATGCCGACCTGGACGTAACCGCGTTCCGGGTGCGGCAGATCGGATGGGCCCTCGCCGGTCTGGGCGTCGGAGGCCTTGCATCCGTCGCGTTGCGGCCGCCGGCCGCGGTCGCGGTGCTGCTCACGCTCGGCGGCATGCTGCTCGCCTTCCTGGTGCTTGAGCAGCAGGTCACCGCCGCATCGGACCGCTGGAAGCGGACGGTCCATCTCGAGCTGCCTGTCATCGCCGAGCAACTAGGGATGCTCCTCGGCGCCGGTTACTCGCTGGTCGGAGCGCTGGAGCGTGTCGCGCGGCGCGGTCGCGGAGCGGTGGCTACCGACCTGCGTCGGGTGCTCGCCCGGATCCGACAGGGTGTCGACGAGACGGTCGCCCTGCGGGAGTGGGCCGACCTCGCGGACGTGGACGCCGTGGACCGCCTCGTCTCCGTGCTGGCTCTCAACCGCGAGTCCAGCGACCTCGGCCGGCTGATCGCTACCGAGGCTCGTGCCATCCGTCGTGATGTCCAGCGTGAGCTGCTGGAGACCCTGGAGCGTCGTGGGCAGCAGGTCTGGATCCCGGTGACCGTTGCCACGCTCGCGCCGGGGGTGGTGTTCATCGCGATCCCGTTCACCTCCGCGCTGTCCGGGTTCCTGTCATGACCGGACGACCGCACCCGTCGCCGCCGTCCGGCGCGCCGGCCATCCACCTGCCGCCGCAGCCGCCAGCGGCACCCCACGCTGTGTCCCGCGCCTGGCGTGACACCCGACCCCGAGGAGGGAGCCATGTACCGCACCACCCGTCGATCCGCCGCCGTCCGCCTGCGGGACGAAGCTGGGGAGGGCGTGATCTCCACCGCGATCGCCGTACTGATCATGGCGATCATCGGTGGCCTGATGTGGGTCGCGTTCCAGGCCGTGTTCGACTCGGCCTCCGATCAGATCACCACCGAGGTCGAGCAGATCGGCAGCTGAGCGCCACGATCGTCGAGGGGCGCGCCGACCACGGCTCGGGCCCGGTGACGATGGTGTTCGGCGTCGCGATCTTCCTCGGCTTCCTCCTGCTGGCCACGCAGGTCCTCGTGCACCTGTACGCCACCTCGACGGTGACGGCGGTCGCCTTCGATGAAGCACGACGTGCCAGCACCGACGGCGGAGGCTGTGACGGGGTGGAGGCTCGTGTCCGTGACCGGCTCGGTGGCTGGGCTGGCGAGGCGGACGTCGAGGTGCGATGCACCGCCGGACAGCCGGGGAGCCAGCCGACGGTGGTACGGGTCCGCGGGCCCTCCCCGGCGCAGGCCCTGCGGATCTTCGGGCGCGACACCATCGCGCGGATCGACCGTTCGGCGAGCTTCCTGACCGAACCGGCGGTCGGCCCGTGAGGCGGCGAGCGGAGGCGGGGATGGTCGCCGGGCTGGAGGCGCTGGCCTTCGGCGTGCTCGTCCTGCTGATCGGCACCCTGGTCGTCGTCAATGCCTGGGCGGTGGTCGATGCACGCTTCGCGACCGCCGCCGCGGCACGCGAGGCCGTGCGAGCGGTCGTGGAGGCGCCGGAGACCGCGCTGTCACCGACGCAGCTCGAGCAGCGGGCGCGGTCGGCCGCGGTGCAGGCATTCGCCGCGCACGGCTACGAGCGACCACCCGAGGTCTCCGGGCCGCCGCTGCGCCAGGCGCGGTGCGCCACGGTCGAGGTCACCGTCGGGGTGGAGGTCGTGCCGGCGCTGCTGCCATGGCTGGATGAGCCACCGTCGTACCGGGTGGCTTCCACCCACCGCGAGGTGGTCGATCCCTTCCGTGCCGGCTTGGCCGGCGACGGGGTGAGCGGCTGTGGGTTCTGAGCCGCTGCGCCCCGGGGAGGACGAGCTGGTGCCCCAGCTTCGGTCCGAGCTGCGGTCCGAGGCGGGGAACACCCTCATCCTCGTGCCGGTGGCGATCCTCATCATGCTTGGGCTGGCCGCCGTGGCGCTCGACACCGCCACGGTCTTCCTCGGCCAGCGGCGGCTCGTCGACCTGGCCAGCGCCGTCGCCAATGACGCGGCGGCAGCCGTCGACCTCGACGCGTTCTTCACGCAGGCCGGGACGGAGGTCGTGCCGCTCGACCGCGCCCGCGCAGCAGCCCGGCGTGACCAGCTCGTCGCGCGGCAGGATCAGGACCGGTCCTTCGAGGACGTCAGCTGCCGGATCACCTCGCTGGTGGACGGCCCACCGACCCGAGCCGAGGTGGTGTGCGCCGCGACGGTTCGTCCGATCCTGGCGCCGCTGTGGCCGGGCGCGCCCAGGGAGTGGACGATCGAGGCCCGAGAGGTCGCGCTCGGCGTCCAGCGCTGATCTCAGAGACCGGCGGCACCGAAGGCGATCGCCGCCGTCGCGAGGACCGCTCCGGCCAGGGCGATGAGCAGCGTCCGCGTCTGGGCGGTGACGGTGCCGTGGACCAGCGCCTCCACCCGCGCCTCGACCCGATCGAAGCGAGGGTCGAGGGAGGCATCGAGGGAGCGGACCGAGACCTCCAGGTCGGTGAGGCGTGCGTCGGTCCTCGTTGTCAGGCTCTCGAGCTCCGCCTTGGTCGCCAGGCCTGCGAGGTCGTTCCTGATGGCCAGGATCGAGAGGTCGGTCTTGGTGGCGAGGTTCTCGAGGTCGGTCTTGGTGGCGAGGTTCTCGAGGTCGGTCTTGGTGGCGAGGTTCTCG
>JBKHDS010000232.1:0-4252 GCA_046541215.1 Nitriliruptoraceae bacterium | reverse complement strand
CTCCGGTAGCGACTGACGCCGGCGGCCGGCGGTGACCGGCGGTGACCGGCCAGTTGTGGCTGGGTGGACGGGCGGGATCAGCTGCGGCCGGCGGGACCACCATCAGCCGGCGGCAACCAGCGGCTGCGGCGACTGAGGCCATCGGCCAGCGCCGGCGGCCGGCGGGATCGGCTGGGGCGGGAACCGGCACCGACAGCCGGCGCGAACCGGTGTCGAGGGCCAGCGGCAGCCCCTCTACCTCGACGCACACGCCTTCAGGACGCCCAGAGCCTCGCTGTTCGCACCCGGCTCCGCGACCGCCCCTGCACGGAACCTCCGTATTGAGAGGTTCCGTGCACGCGACCAGGCCACCGACCGAAACCAGCCGCACGAAACCTCTGTCGGGAGAGGTTTCGTGCACGCGACCGGGCCTGCGACCGGCCGCCCCCGCACGGGACCCTCGACCGGCCAGGCTCCGGACGCGATCAGGCCGCCGACCGCCACGAGGTGCACGGAGCCTCGTCAATGCGAGGTCCCGTGCAGCCAGGTAGAGCGGGAGCGTGGGGAGCGTGGGGAGCGTGGGAGGCACCCCCGGCTCACCCGCTGCGTCAGGCCTCAGGATCTGGGGCGGACCCAGCCTCCTCGGGGTCCTCCGACGGCGGGTCGTCATCATCCTCCGGATCCGACCCCCCATCAGCCAGCGGATCGTCCGACCCCTCCTCCTCGACCGAGGGCACGTCGTAGCCGTACGGCGTCTCCTCCAGCCCGGTGTGGACCTCGAGGGCCCGGTGCAGGAAGCTCGCCGTCGAGTCACGCTCGACCGGCTGATCCGGGCAGAAGCTGCCGGCGTTGCCGCAATCCCCGCGGATGTCGTACGCCGCCAGACGCGTGACCCCCTCGAAGTGCGCGTGGTCGGTCGCGACGTCCGGGTAGGGCCATGGCGGGGCATCGAGGGGGTTGGGGGCGGGCAGGGTCCGTGCGACCAGCGACGCCACCTGCCCACGGGTGAGGGTCTCCCCGGGCCGGAAGGTCCCGTCGGGGTACCCCAGGATCCAGCCGAGCTCGGCGAGCGCGTTGATCGCTTCGGCGTGCGTCCCATCCACGGCGACGTCGGAGAACCGGGAGCCGGGGATCGGCTCCAGTTCGAAGGCGCGGAGCATGAAGCTCGCGGCCTGGGCGCGCGTCAAGGTCTCATCCGGGCAGTACCGGTTCGGCTCACAGCCGTAGGTGACCCCGGCATCGGCGAGCGAGAGGATCGCGTCGCGGTGCGGCGAGCTCCACTCGACGTCCGGGAAGCGGACCGCGGTCGCCCGTGCCTTCTCACGGATGTCGGGCAGATGCGGCTGGATCCGTCCCGGACACGAGGTCCGGCCCACGTCGCGGTGGCCGACGATGGTCGGCCGCCAGGCGCCGTCACCGACCTGGTTGGTCATACCGGTGGGGTCGATGCCGTGGACCGCGGCCTTGAACCCGATCACGTCGGCGAGCGCGTCCAGGGCGGCAGCCGACGGCTCCGCGTTGAGGAAGTTCCCGATCACCGACACCCCGAAGGTGCCGTAGTTGTAGCCGGCCGCGTGCGCACCGACCAGCCCCTTGGTGATCCCACCGCGCCGCCCCTCGTAGACCCGGCCGAACCGGTCGACGAGCAGGTGGTACCCGATGTCCTGCCACCCGAGCGTGACCGTGTGGTACCGGTGCATCGCGCGGATCAGACCCGGGACCTCGTCGCGGGAGTAGCCGTTCGCCACCGCCGAGTTCGTGGTGTGCGCGGTGTGGTGGACGATCCCCTGGTGCACCTCGTCGACGACGTTCGAATCACGGGTGACGGACTCGTCGGCACCCCACTGGGCGCGCGAGATGATCTCAAGATCGCTCGCGTCCGCCGAGGCACCCACAGAGGAGTCTCGGACCCGCTCGACCGGACCATCGTTCAGGCGCATCGTGTCGAGCAGGGTGACCTCGACGTCCTCGGGGCTCCCGCCCTCGACCTCGAGCTGGAGCGCGGTCGCCTCGCTGACCCAGATCGGCTCGGAGTGCCTGCCCGGGGCGCTGTCACGCGCCTCGAGGGTGCCCTGGTCCGGGCCGTCGAGCTCGTCGAGGAAGTCCACCTCGATCCACTCGGTCCACTCCCGCTGCGGGTCCTGAGGGTCCTGCGGGTCCTGCGTCGAGGTAGCGGTCCGCAGTCGCAGAGTGGTGACCGACTCCGGCACGCGGAAGCCGACCGCACTGAAGGCGATGGGCGTGTCCACGCCGCGTGAGCGTAGCCGGGCAGCGTCGGCGGCCTCGGTGCCGCCAGCCGCCTCGACCGGAAGGCCGGTCAGGGTCTCGCTCAAGGTGACCGGGATCGCGTAGGACGGCGGTTGCTCGAAGGGGACGAGGACGGTCGCGAGGATCGCGACGAGCGCGAGCCGGGCGAGCATGCCGATCCCCCGTCGGCGTGCATCGGTCGGCGCGGTGGTGGAGCGGCGTGGGCGCGACATAGGTGGCCTGGGTTCGGTGAGGTGAGAACGACCGAGATAGGGGGCGGTTCGGCTGGCGGCGTGGTGGTTCCTGCCGGCTGCCGGCCCGTCGAGGAGGACGGGTCCTGGATCGCCATCGGCACCGCCGAGCAGAGTCTGAACCATCCCCCGCGAACCGCCAACGCATGCTGCAGAAACAACACTGTTGTGTGCGCAGAGTGACCACACCTTGCCTGCCAGCAACCTGCTGCGCACAGGAGCAACACCAGCCACAGCGCAGGCCGACGAAGCCGCTCGTCGGGGCCCGCGCTCATGGGCGCCCCCGCGACGATGCGCCCTTTCGTCGCACACAGCGCACATCTGTCGACGCAACGTCAAGAGCGCGGGGGCACAGGCCGATACCTCAGCGAGCACCGAGCGGTGACCGAGCGACGTGCTGATCGCCACGGATCCCCCGCGGGTCCGTGAACACCACGCCGACTCCCCTTCCCCCTGGACCGATGCCAAGATGAGTAGAGCGCTGCAGCGCGGTCGTCTCCTCACCCAGCTCCTGCTGGTGACGGCACTGCTCGCGATGCTCGTGCCGACGCCGCCGGCGCTCGCCGCTACCTCGACGCAAGCCCTGGAACAGGACTTCCACGCGCTGGTCAACATCGAACGGGCGCAGCGTGGGCTTGGAGCCCTCAAGGAGTGCGCGGACATCGTCGTCGTGGCTCGATCGCACAGCCAGACGATGGCGACCGAGTCGCGCCTGTTCCACAACCCGGACTTCACCCGGGAGATCACCGGGTGGACGCGGGTGTCGGAGAACGTCGGCTACGGGCCGAGCGTGAGCTCGATCCACCGGGCACTGATGAACTCCGAGGGTCACCGGCGCAACATCCTCGACGAGAAGGTGACCGAGCTCGGCATCGGCGTCGTGGTACGGGACGGGCGGGTGTGGGTGACGCAGAACTTCCGCCGGCCGACCGGCACCGTCACCGCGAGCGCACCGACGAGCCGGGTGTTCGGGGACGTGACGTCCACCAGCATCCACACCGCCTCGATCGAGCGCATCGCCAACGTCGGGATCGCCGATCCGTGCGGGGAGGCACGCTTCTGCCCGGCCAACCAGGTCAGCCGCGCTGAGTTCGCCGAGATGCTCGTCCGCGCCCTGGACCTGCCGCGGCCCTCCTCCACGAGCTCACGCTTCCGCGACGTCTCCGGGGAGACCGCCCGGTGCGCCGAGGCGTTGGCCAACGCCGGGCTGACCAACGGCTGTGGGAGCGGTCGCTTCTGCCCCGATGCCCGGCTGACACGCGAGCAGCTCGCGTCCTTCTTCGCTCGCGCCCTGGAGCTACCGCCGCGCACCTCGCCCTTCCCGGACGTCAGCGAGGCGCACGCCGGCGCCGTCGGCGCGCTGGCCGCCAAGGGGATCGTCAACGGTTGCACCACCACCCGCTTCTGCGCCTCGGACCGGATCAGCCGAGCCCAGACCGCGTCGATGATTGCGCGGCACCTCGGTTGAGTTCGCCCGTCCACGCGGGGCAGCGGTGATCCGGGGCGCCGCTCCACCGGGGTCCTTGCTCCCGCCTCGGCCGTAGCGCAGACTGCGCGTGCGGGCGGTGACGATCCCCGGAGCGAGCTCGGTCGCCCGGTGCTGGCGCGCTAGCACCACGCCTCCGGGGGGAGCCAGCGGCGAGACCGGCCCGCGCTCGCGCGGTTCAGCGCGGGTCCTCCAGCATCGCGGGCGCGGCTCGAGCGCCCTCCCGCGAACGGGAGTCGCCGATGGTCCCCCCACAGCCGCAGGCAGCGGGCCCGGTGAGGCAGCGGGT
>JBKHDS010000231.1:0-4258 GCA_046541215.1 Nitriliruptoraceae bacterium | reverse complement strand
AGGTCTCGGCGAGCTCGGCGTTGGCCGGGTCGGTGTCCGTGCAGATGACCTCGCCGCTCAGCCCGGTGACGGCGCCAGCGAACCAGTACGCGGAGTACCCGAAGCCGCTGCCGAGCTCGACGACGCGGCGCGCGCCGACCATCCGCGCCTGGAGCTCGAGGAAGCGCCCCACGGCCCGCCCGACGATCGGGAAGCCGAGGGCATCGGCCCGCCGTTCCATGTCATCGAGCACGGGGTCGAGGTGCTGGGCCTTCACGAGCTCCACGAGGTGGGCATCGACCTCGACCGGCAGGAGGGACTGCATGGGGGCTCCGAGGTGGTGGTCGGCACGGGTGGGCGCCCGGCGTGCCCTACGGTACGCGAGTGCCGCCGAACGGAGCTGTGTATGGGCCGCCACGTCCTGGTCTGGGACGCGCCGAACGTCGACATGACGCTCGCCACGATCATCGAGGGCAAGCCCACCGCCAAGGATCGGCCCGACCTCGCCGTGCTCGGCGACTGGCTGGTGGACCACGCCGGTCCTGGTGACCCGGTCGAGGCGTGCGTGTTCATCAACGTCGCGCCACACGTCGCCGGGGTGCTGCGCGGGTGGGTGCTGTGGCTGCTCGAGGAGGGCTTCCGGGTCTTCGCCAAGCCCAAGCACGGCGACTCCGACGTGGATCAGGACATGCTGGACCACCTCGCCGCCCGCGAACAGGACGGGGACCTCGAGGCGGTCTACGTCGGCTCGAACGACGCCCGTGCCTTCCAGGAGCCGCTCCGGGACCTCGCCGCCCGCGGGGTGGCGGTCACCGTGCTCGGGTTCGGCGAGTACGCCGGGGGCATGGCCACCGACCCCGTCCTGCGCTTCGTGGACCTCGAGGCGATCGACGGGTTGTTCGACGAGCCGCTGCCTCGTCTCACGCTCGAGTCCCTGCCGGCCGACGGGCGCTGGTTCGAGCCGCGCGGTCGCCTGGGCGGGCAGAGCCGCCTGCTACGCACCGGCGAGGTGGAGGTATGACGCGGATGCACCACCCTCGGAGGCCACGGGAGGTCACGGCATGATCGAGAGCGTTCGATCCACCAGCCCCTCGGTCCGCTCCGAGGTCGGTGTCCTCGAGGCGGTGCTCGTCCACCGTCCCGGCGAGGAGCTCCGCCGCGTCACCCCCTCCAACATGGAGCGCCTGCTGTTCGACGAGTTGCTCTGGGTCGAGCACGCCCAGAAGGAGCACGACGCCTTCACCGACCTGCTCCGCCGTGAGGGGGTCGAGGTGCTGGTGCTCGCCGACCTGCTCGCCGAGGTGGTGGCCGACCCGGACGAGGCGCGCGACCTGGTCGACCGCCACGTCACGGACACGACCTGCGGGCCGGAAGCCGTCGCGGCCGTGCGCGAGCGGGTGCTCGCCGGTTCCCCCCGCGAGCTCGTGGAGCGGCTGATCCGCGGCATCACCCACGAGGAGGCCGGCGACATCGACGGGCTGGTCGCCGCAGCGGCGGCGCCGGGCGACCCGTTGTTCGAGCCGCTGCCGAACCTGGTGTTCATGCGGGACGCCTCGGCGTGGATCGGCGAGGGGGTGGTGCTCTCCCCGATGCACCGCTCCGCCCGCCGCCGCGAGACGGACCTGCTGCGCACCCTCTACCGGACCCACCCGCGCTTCGCGGGTGCCCCGGTGTGGTTCGGCGACCAGCCGATCGACCGGCACCCGGCCACCTTCGAGGGCGGGGACGTGCTGGTCGTCGGCGATCGCGGGCTCGCCATCGGCCTGAGCGAGCGGACCTCACCGGCTGGGGTGGAGACGCTGGCGTCGAGGTTGTTCCACGCGGGCGTCGTCGACCGCATCCTGGCCGTGGAGCTCCCCAAGGTGCGTGCCGCGATGCACCTCGACACGGTCGTGACCCAGGTGGACGTCGACGCCTTCATCACCTACCCGCAGATGACCGCCGCCTCGCGCGTGTTCCAGCTCACCCGCCGCGGCGAGGACGGGGTGCACGTCACCGCCGGCCCCGACCTGGTCCACGGGCTGGCCTGGGCGGCCGGGCTCGACCACGCCCGGGTCATCGAGCCGGCGCTGTCCGCCACCCGCGCCGAGCGCGAGCAGTGGAACGACGCCAACAACACCCTGGCGCTGCGTCCCGGCGAGGTCGTCGCCTACGAGCGCAACGTGGCCACCAACGAGATCCTCCACGAGGCCGGCATCACCGTGCACACCATCCCGTCCTACGAGCTGCCCCGGGGCCGCGGCGGCCCGCGCTGCATGAGCTGCCCCGTGACCCGCGGGCCGCTGGCGTGATCTGCGACCCCGCCAACGACGCGGCCAGCGCCGAGGTCGTCCGCCACCTCGACGCGAGCTTCGAGCTCGCGCACCTGCGCGCCGTGGGCGTGCGGCGCGGTGGCACGGACCTGCTGCGCAGCATCGACCTCGACGTGCGCGCCCGCGAGCACCTGGCCGTGCTCGGCCCCAACGGCGCCGGCAAGACCACCCTGCTGCGCATCCTCGCCACCGAGCTGTACCCGACCTCTGGTGAGGTCCGCGTGCTCGGCACCACCTTCGGCCGTGGGGACCTGCGGGAGCTGCGGCCGCGCATCGCGCTCGTGTCGCTGGCGCTGGACCGGCTGCTGGACGCCCGCCTGCCCGCGCTGCCCCTCGTCGCCGCCGCGCGCATCGGAGCGACCTGGCCGCCGCCACGGCTGCTCGAGCGCGAAGGGCTCGCGGCCGCGGCCAGCGAGGCGCTGGCCCGCGTCGGGGCCGCGCACCTGGCTGAGCGGCGCGTCGACACCCTCAGCCAGGGGGAGCGCCAGCGGGTCCGGATCGCCCGGGCGCTCGCGATCGACCCGGCGCTCGTGCTGCTCGACGAGCCCTTCGCCGGACTCGACCTCGGCGGGCGGGAGTCGCTGCTCGCCGACCTCGACCGCCTGCTCGCCGAACCCGACGGCCCCACGGTCGTGATGGTCACCCACCACCTCGAGGAGCTGCCCATCGGGGTCCGTGCCGCGCTGCTGCTGCGCGGTGGCGAGGGCGTCGCCGCCGGCCCGGTCACCGAGGTCCTGGCCGACGCCCCCGTCAGCGAGGCCTTCGGGCTCGCGGTCACCGTCCGCGGCCACGAGGGCCGGTTCACCGCCACCGTCCGACAGGGTTCGTGAAAGCGTTCACAAGGACCCCATCGGTCAGGGTCGTCCTGCCCTGCCCCCTCGGACCGCTCCCAAGCAGGATGGCGACCGGCGTCTGGCATGGAGGACTGAGTGGTCGCGACCGCGCAGAAGGAAGCATCGACGGGTCACCCGTCCGGTGATGAACGATTCGAGATGCTGGACAAGGCGCTCAAGCGCGCCCGGTACTCCCAGGACCAGCTGATCGAGATCCTGCACACGGCCCAGGGCGTGTTCGGGTACCTGTCCGAGGACGTGCTGGTGTACGTGGGCCGCGAGCTGCGCCTGCCGCTGAGCCAGGTGTTCGGTGTGGCGACCTTCTACCACCTGTTCACCTTCGACCCGCCCGGTGACCACGGTGCCACGATCTGCACCGGTACGGCGTGCTTCGTCAAGGGAGCTGACAGCATCGTGCAGGCCTTGGCGCAACGTTTCGGGGTCGCCGTGGGGGAGACGACCGAGGACCGCAGCTTCACCCTGAAGACCGCCCGGTGCCTCGGCTCGTGTGGGCTGGCTCCGGTGGTGGTGATCGACGGGGCGGTACGTGGCCACCTCGATGCTGACGGGGTGCTCGCGGAGGTCGAGGAGCGCATGGCGCAGCCGGTCGCCGACGAGCAGGACGCCGACGAGGGAGTTGAGGTCTGATGGCGGGTCCGATCGATCTGCACGACGTCGCGAACTCCGAACGTGACGCCCAGGCCCGCTACACCAGGCGGGCGTTCGTCTGCACCTCGACCGGGTGCAACTCCGCCGGTGCCGGTGCCATCAAGCAGGCCCTGGACGCCGCCGTCCACGACGCGGAGCAGGATGCCACCGTGCAGGTGGTGCCCACGGGGTGCTTCGGGTTGTGCAGCCGTGGCCCGCTCGTGCGCGTCGAAGCCCGCGGGGCGGACCCGGTGCTCTACGAGCACGTGGACGCCGAGAGCGCCGAGTCCATCGGCACCGAGCACCTCGTGAACGGCACGCCGACCGCGGCGCCAGCCGCCAGCCTCGACCTGCCGTTCTTCACCCGTCAGGTGAAGGTCGTGCTGTCCAACGCCGGGGTCATCGACCCGGACCGTATCGAGGACTACATCGCCCACGGTGGGTACCGGGCCCTGCAGATGGCCGTGGAGACGCTGGCTCCCGGTG
>JBKHDS010000230.1:0-4274 GCA_046541215.1 Nitriliruptoraceae bacterium | reverse complement strand
AGGGTCCGGCGACGGAGCTGACCGCGGAGGCCACCTCGCTGCGCGTGGACGCCTGAGCGCCTGCCGCCGACCGGGGGCGCGGGAGGTGGCGGCGGCGCGATCAGGCGAGGACCGGCTCGGTCCAGCCGTGCACGTCCTCCACCTCGGCGCGCTGGACCGCGAGCAGCGCCTCGCGCAGCCGGCGGGTGGTCGGCCCGACGGCACCCCCGCCGAGCTCGTAGCGCTGGCCCTGGTGGAGCAGCGCGCCGACGCCGGTGAGCACCGCGGCGGTCCCCGCCAGCGCCGCCTCCCCGGACCAGGCGAGCACCTCCTCGAGCGACAGCGGCCGTTCCTCCACCTTCAGCCCGGCGGCCCGCGCCAGGACGAGGATCGAGTCGCGGGTGATGCCGTGGAGGAACGAGCGGTCGAGGTTGCGGGTGACGACGCGATCGTCGTCCAGCAGCAGGAAGTTGGCCGCCCCGGTCTCCTGGACGTCGCCGCCCGGCGCGAACAGGACCTGGTCGGCACCGTCGGTGCGGCGCGCCTCCAGCGTCGCCGGCAGCGCGAGCACGTAGTTCGCACCCGCCTTGGCCTCGCCGAAGCTCGGGGTGGTCCGGGGCAGGTCGGTCTCGACCTTGAGGGTCAGCGCGCGGTCGGCTCCCGCGAAGTAGTCCCCGACCGGCGAGGCCACGATCACGAGCAACGCCCCCCGCGACGGGCTGGCGGCGGCCCCGATGTTCGGGTCGGTCCCGAACAGCAGCGGCCGCAGGTACAGCGCGCCCGGCGCGTCGGGCACCACCTCGAGGTTGGCTGCCGTGGCCTGCCGGATCGCCTCCGCGAGCAGGTCGGCGGGGGGGACGGGCAGGTGCAGCAGCCCGGCGGTCCGCCGCATCCGGGCCACGTGCCGGTCGAGGCGGAACAGCCGCACGATGCCGTCGGCCCCGCGGTGCGCCTTGAGCCCCTCGAAGCAGGTGCTGCCGTAGTGCAGAGCGTGCGCGAAGGGGTGGAGGGTCAGCGGCGCCAGCGGCTGGGCCCGGGGCGTGCCGAAGGTGCCGTCCTCGGCCTCGGCGACCACCATGACCGGCGCGGGGACGGTGCCGAAGGCGGGGGTGGGGCTCGAGCCGGTCACGGTCGCGGTCTCCTGGTGGCAGGGCGGGGGCCAAGGTGCGCACGCACGGTAGCCGGCGCGACCGCAGGGGCCCTAGCGTGGACGGTGTCCGCGACAGGAGACTTCCATGCCGTCCGACCGCCCCTACGACCTCGTCCTGCTCGGTGCGACCGGGTTCACCGGACGGCTCGTCGCCGCCCACCTCGCCGCCCACGCCGGGCAGCTGCGCTGGGCGGTCGCGGGACGGGACCGCCAGCGCCTGCAGGCGGTGGCCGACGAGGTCGCCGGGGCCGGCACCACCGCCCCCGCGGTCGAGGTGGTGGACGTCAACGACCTCGTCGGACTGCTCGACCTCGCCGGTCGCACCACCGCGCTCGCGACCACGGTGGGGCCCTACGCCCGACTCGGTGAGCCGGTGGTGCAGGCGTGCGTGCGGGCTGGCACCCAGTACGCCGACATCACCGGCGAGCCCGCCTTCGTCGACCTCGTGCGTGCCCGCTACGACGCTGACGCGGCCCGGCAGGGGGTCCGGGTGGTGAACTGCTGCGGGTTCGACTCCGTGCCGCACGACCTCGGGGTGGCCTTCACCGTCACCCAGCTGCCCGATGACGTCCCGCTCACCGTGCGCGGCTACGTGCGCGGGCAGGGTCGGCTCAGCGGGGGCACGCTGCACTCGGCGGTCGGCGCGATCGCGGACCGGACGCCACCGGTCGGCCGACCGGACCGCGAGCCACCGGTCCCGGTCCGGCGTCGGGCGGTCGCGCTGCCCGCCCGGGTGCACCGCGTCGCGGCCCTGGGAGGCTGGGGCGTCCCGCTGCCCACGATCGATCCGAGCATCGTGCTGCGCTCGGCACGGGAGCTGGACGGTTACGGCAGCGCCTTCCGGTACGGGCACTACGCCCACGTGCAGCGCCTGCCGGTCGCCGCCGCCGGCATCGCCGGTGTCGCCACCGCCGCGGCCATGGCCACCTTCACCCCCACCCGCGCCCTGCTGGAGCGCCTGCTGCCCGACGCCGGCTCCGGTCCCGACGAGGCGACCCGCGCTCGCAGCAGCTTCGCCGTCGTCTTCCTCGGCCAGGGCGGCGACGTGACGGTCACCACCCGCGTCTCCGGTGGCGATCCCGGCTACGAGGAGACCGCGCGCATGCTCGGGGAGGCGGCCCTGCTGCTCGCGCGCGGCCAGGCCCCGGGCCGACCCGGGGTCGTCACCCCGGCGATCGCGCTCGGGCAGCCCTACCTCGATCGGCTCCGTGCGATCGGGCTCAGCTTCGAGGTGCTGGCTGACTGACCGCGGCCGGCACGCCAGGCCGCTCTCCCGGCAGCGCACGGACACGGGAGCCACGTCGAAGCCCGGCCGCACGCAGACGACGGACCAGTTCGTGCGCGCTGACCGGCTCGGCGCCGCGCTCGATCGCCCGCCGGCGCACCTCGGCCGGGACGTCGTAGTGGTCGCCCTGGAACCAGCGCCGCTCGAGCCCGAGCCCGGCCGCGAAGGCGTGGAGCTCGGCCTCGGACGTGTCGCTCACCAGGTGCGCGAAGCGACGCCCGCGGGCCGGCCAGATCGCCGGATCGACCAGGATGGCCATCGGGTCCGCTCCTCCTCGGCGTCCGCACGACGCGGCGTGGCCGTCGGCGCCGGGTCCGCACGCTAGCGCCGCGGCGTACGGGCGGTGCCGGTAGCGTGCCGGGAAGCAGCCGAGGGCCGGAGGTGGTCGTGCCGCAGGACCGCACCGACGCCGCGCCGCGCGTGGCGCGCTCACCCGCACGGATCCGCGCGGAGCTGGCCGACCTCGAGCGGTTCCTGGCCGAGACGCCCCCGCACCACGGCGCCGGGGTACGGGCCTCGCTCGAGGCGCGCCGCACCGCGCTGCAGCAGGAGCTCGCCCGGACCACCCCCTGACACAGGAGGCCGTCGTGCCCTTCGAACCTCGAGGCAGGATCGCGGTCGTCACCGGCGCGTCCAGCGGCATCGGCGAGGCCACCGCCCGCCGGCTGGCCCGGCTCGGCATGACCGTGGTCGCCGTCGCCCGGCGCGCGGACCGGCTGCATGCGCTGGCGGCCGAGCACCCCACGATCCACCCCTACGTCGCTGACGTCACCGAGACGGCCCAGGTGGACGCCCTCGCCGCCTGGGTCCGCGAGACGCACGGTGCCTGCCACGTCCTGGTCAACAACGCCGGGGTGGGCGGGGGCGCCTTCACGGGACGCGACGCGCTCGATGACGCGGTGCGCACGATCGATGTGAACCTGCTCGGACCGATCCGGTGCATGGCCGCCTTCGCGGACCTGCTGGAGGCCTCCGCGCCGGCCCGGGTGGTCAACGTCGCCTCCGTGGCCGGCAAGCTCGGTGTCGGCCCGGCGGGCTACGCCGCGAGCAAGTTCGGGCTGGTGGGCTTCAGCGAGGCGACCGGCTTCGCGTGGGCGTCCCGGGGCGTGACGGTGTGCGAGCTGAACCCCGGCTTCATCGAGACCGAGGGGTTCACCCAGGCGCAGATCAAGCGCACCCCGCTCGCTCGGCTGGTCGGCGAGCCCGAGGACGTCGCCCGCGCGGTCCACGAGGTGCTGCTCAGCGGTGCCGCGGAGCGGACGGTGCCGCGCTGGTACCGGGCGCTCGTGGTGACCCGGCACGTCGCCACACCGCTCTACCGCGCCGTCGCGGGCCGGATGGAGCGGGCGACCGGCTCGCGGGAGTGAGACCGACGCCTCAGTCGGGTGGGGGCAGCCCGGCGGCACGCAGCGCCGCGGCCACGTGGCGTGGGGAAGCGCCGCCACCGGTCGGGGGGAAGTCGCACGCGGCGAGATACTCGGCGAGCGCCCGCGCGACCCGGCGTGGGTCGGGGACCGGGCCGGGGTAGGTGACCAGCGGGAGCCGCTCGTGCGGATCCGCCCCGTCCTGGAGCCAGAACCGGGTGCCGGTCGCGTCCCAGGCAACGACCGGGTCGGCGCCGCGGTCGAACCAGATGTCCGCGGTCTCGCGCAGCGCCGGGGCGGCGAGCTGGCGGGGCGCCTCCTCAGTCGTCATCGACGACCCGATCGAGGTCGATGAGCCCCCCGGCTGCGGCCAACGCGCCGGCGGTTCCGACCGCTCGCTCGTAGACGACCCGGAAGTAGTGCTCGGCGACCACCTCGTGGCCGGGTAGCGGCGGGGGGCCGAGCGAGCGTGGGACGGCCGCCGGCGCGTCGGTGA
>JBKHDS010000229.1:0-4280 GCA_046541215.1 Nitriliruptoraceae bacterium | reverse complement strand
CCCGATCAGCTACGCCTTCGGGGGCTGGCCGCCACCCATCGGCATCGAGTACGTGCTCGACCCGCTATCAGCCTTCATGGTCACGATCGTCGCCCTGATCGGGCTGCTGGTCGCGGTCTACCCCGTCGATGCGGCCTTCGGCCTGCAGCCGCCCAAGGGCGCGCCGCTGTACCCCCTGGTCCTGCTCGTGCTGACCGGGCTGACCGGGGTGATGCTCTCCGGCGACCTGTTCCACCTGTTCGTCATGATCGAGATCTACGCGCTGGCGACCTACGGGCTGGTCTCGCTCGGAGGCGACCGGGGCGTGCTGGCGGCGCTGCGCTACCTGCTCCTCGGGACCGTGGGTTCCGGGCTGTACCTGCTCGGGGTCGGGTTCGTCTACTTCTCGACCGGCACGCTGAACATGGCGGACGTGGCCTCCCGGCTGCCCCCCGTCGCGGACAACCCGGCGGTGCTCGGGGCGGTCGGCCTCATGGTGATCGGGCTCGCGCTCAAGATGGCGCTGTTCCCGCTGCACGTCTGGCTCCCCGACGCGCACAGCGCCGCACCGCCAGGTGTCGCCGCGCTGCTGGCCGCCGTGCAGGTCAAGGCCGCCGCCTACGCGCTCGTGCGCATCCTCTACGACGTGCTCGGCCCGGCCTACCTCGGCACCGGCGGGCTGCCGGTGGCCACGGCACTGGTCTGGTTCGGGATGGCCGGGATCATCGTCGGCTCCTGGCTCGCGATCCGGCAGACCGATCTGAAGCGGATCCTCGCCTACTCCACCGTCGCCCAGCTCGGCTACATCGGGGTCGGCATCGGCCTGGCCAACCCCATCGCGCTGGTCGGTGCGCTCCTGCACGTCCTCAACCACGCGCTGATGAAGTCCGGGCTGTTCCTCGTCGCCGGCGGGATCATCCAGCAGACGGGGTTGAAGAAGATCCCGCGCTTCACCGGGCTCGGCAAGCGCATGCCCTGGACGATGGCCGGGTTCGCCATCATGGCGCTGTCGATGGTGGGGATCCCCCCGCTGGCCGGGTTCTGGTCGAAGTTCTACCTCGTCTGGGGCGCCATCGAGGTCGACGAGTGGGTCGTCGCTGCGGTGGTGAGCACCTCGAGCCTGCTGACGCTGGTCTACTTCGTCCGGCTGTTCGAGCAGATCTTCGTGCGCGAGCCCGTCGAGGCGATCGTCGAGCAGGCGCAGGAGCCGGGCGGCCGGATCGTCGCCACGGTCGGGGTGCTGGCGGTGGCCATCGTCGCCGTCGGCCTGCTCAACGCCGTGCTGGTGCGTGAGGTGCTCGCTCCGGTCGCCGAGCGCCTGCTCGGCTGAGGCGGCTCGCCAGCCGGATGCCCCTTCATTCAGTGGCGGGGCAGCTCGAGCGTCGCGCGGGTCCCGGCGGGGGTGCGCGAACGGACCCACATGCGACCGCCGTGGAGCGAGGCGATCCGCGCGCAGGTCGCGAGCCCCAATCCCAGCCCGACCACGCCGTCGCCGTCGTCGCCCCGGGAACCGAGCTCGAACAACCGCTCCGGGTCGTCGACCTCGGGCAGACCACGGCCGTTGTCGTCCACGTGGATGCGGGTCTCATCCGGTGTCTGCTCGCAGTGCAGGCGCACCACCAGCTCCCGCTCGGGCGAGCGGTACTTCAGCGCGTTCGCCAGCAGGTTCTGCAGCACGAGCTGCAGGTGGGCGGGGTCGGCCAGGACCTCGCACACGGTGCCGATCTCGATGCGTCCACCGACCTCGTGCAGGTCGAGCTCGAAGCCATCGACGACCTCGTCGAGGACGGCGTCGAGCTGGACCGGAACCGGGTCGTGCTCTCCCGGTCCGGTCGCGGCGAGCTGCAGGAGGGTCCGGGCGGAGGTCAGCGCCCGCTGCGCCTGCCGGTCCGCCCGCCGCAGCAGCAGCGCAGCCTGCTCGGGGAGCTGCGAGGCGTGGTGGCGCAGCACCGTGTCCACCAACGCCTGGGAGGTCCCGAGCGGGCTCGTCAGGTCGTGCGAGACCACCTCGGCGAAGGCCTGCAGGGTCCGGTTCGAACGCTCGAGGTCCGCGACGGTGCGCTGCAGTTGCTCCTCGGCCCGCCGGATCTCGGTCATGTCGACGATCTGAGTGAGGACGTAGTCGGGGTCGCCGTGGACGTCCGGGATGGCGCTGACCGTCAGCTGCACCTCGACGGGGGTGCCGTCGGCGTGGAGGTACCGCTTGGCCAGGGTGTAGCTGCCCTGCCCGCGGGAGATCAGGGCATCCATCTGCTCGAGGCTCCCGTCGAGGTCCTCCGGGTGGGTGATGCGCTCGACGACCCGACCGAGCAGGTCGTGTCTCGGGCGCCCGAGCAGCCCGCACAGGGCGTCGTTGACATCGAGCCACTCGCCGTCGAGCGACACCATCGCCATCCCGATCGGCGAGTGCTCCCAGGCCATCCGGAACCGCGCCGTGGAGTCGTGCAGCTCCCGGCGCACCTGCGCGAGCACGGCGTCCTCGGCACGACGGCCACGCCGGCGGCGCTCTCCCCCCTCGTGACGCTGCTGCGTCTCGTGCCGACCGAGCCGGTCCATGCGCCGCCCTGCCTCTACCGCCCGGTCCCGGGCGCCGGCCCCGTCGCTCTCAGGAGAGAGCCCAACCGCCTACCTCACCCTGCGTGGCGGACAGCCTACGCCTCCGCCCCGCCGCGTGACACATCCTTGCGAGCGGTTCGCGCGAGCACCGCGCACCTCGCTCCTATGGCGGGCCCGGCGCCTCAGCCATCCCGCGTCGCCTCCTCGACCACGACGAGGACCGCGTCGGCCTCGACCTGGTCGCCGGGGCGGACCCGGATCTCGGTCACCACGCCCGTCAACGGCGCCCTGACCCGGTGCTCCATCTTCATCGCCTCGACGCTGACCAGGGGGTCGCCCGCCTCCACCCGGTCGCCGACCGCGACCTCGACGGCCACCACGGCACCCGGCATCGGCGCGCGGGTCGCACCCGCGACCTCCTCACCGGCCCGGGCCGGGAAGCGCGGCACCCCACGCAGCGTGACCACGCCGGTTGCGGACGAGAGCACCTGGGTGGCGCCGTCGGGGCTCGCGACGACGCGGGCGCGCACCCGCCGGTGGTCCACCTCGACCTCGAGCCGGTCGCCGTCGGCCGCGAGGATCCGCACCGTCGCGTCCAGCCGGCACGCGCCCTCGGCGTCGAGGTGGCCGGGTGGGAGCCCGGCGAGCACCTGCACCTCGAGTCGACCGTCACGCTGTCCGCGGATCCGGACGGCGAGCTCGGTCTCGTCCGCGCCGAGGTAGTGGTGCTGGTCCCACACCACCCCGCTCGGCGCGAAGGCGGGCGGCACGCTCGCCACGGGGCCTCCAACGCCCCCGGACCCCGCGCGCCGGCCGGCGAGCGTCGCCCGTACCGCCGCGAGCAGGACCGCCAGCGCCTGGTCGGTGCCGGAGGGTCGGCTGGTGTCCAGCAGGTCGTCGAGGTGGTCGGCGAGGTAGGCGGTGGTGGTCGCGCCCGCGAGGAACCGCGCATCCCGCAGCACCGCGACGAGCAGGTCGCGGTTGGTGGTCACGCCGAGCACGGGGCTCGCCTCCAGCGCCGTGGCGAGCCGGGCCGCGGCCTCCGCCCGCGTCGGCGCCGAGGCGATGACCTTGGCGAGCATCGGGTCGTAGTGGGGGCTGACCACCTCCCCCGCACGGACCCCGAGCTCGCGGCGGATCCCCGGCAGCGCCGGGACGTCGAAGGCGGCGAGCCGGCCGGTCGCCGGCAGGTAGCCCGCCGCCACGTCCTCGGCGTAGAGCCGGACCTCGATGGCGTGGCCGATCGCGACCACGTCGGCCTGGGTGGCGGGCAGCTGCCACCCGGCGGCGATGAGCAGCTGCCAGCGCACGAGGTCGATCGGCTCCAGTACGCCCGTGCGCGGGTCGCGGACCCGGACCACCTCCTCGGTGACCGGGTGCTCCACCTGCAGCCGCGTGTTGACCTCGAGGAAGGCGACCGCCTCCCGGGCCGGGACCGGCTCGCCGGCACGCCGACGGGCGAGGACGTCCTCGTCGACCACGAACTCCACGGTGCCCGCCGAGACGTAGCCGAGCGAGGCCGCCGCGGCCACCGCGGCCCGGGTCAGCACGTCGCGGACCTCCGGGTCGATGCCCGGCGACGGGCACTCCTCGACGACCTTCTGGTGACGGCGCTGGATCGAGCACTCCCGCTCGAGCAGGTGCAGCACGTGGCCGTGAGCGTCACCGACGACCTGCACCTCGACGTGGCGGGGGCGGCCGATGAGCCGCTCGAGGAACACCCGGTCGTCCCCGAAGGCGCCGGC
>JBKHDS010000228.1:0-4281 GCA_046541215.1 Nitriliruptoraceae bacterium | reverse complement strand
CGCCGTGGGCGAGCTCCACGATCACGTCGGCGGTGGAGCGGATCACGTGCCGGTCGTGCGTGATCAGCACGACGGTGCCGGGGTAGGCCGCGATGGCGTCCTCGAGCACGTCGCGGGAGGCGAGGTCGAGGTGGTTGGTCGGCTCGTCGAGCAGCAGCAGGTTCACGGGCGAGGCCATCGCCTTGGCGAGCCCGAGCCGGGTCCGCTCCCCACCGGACAGCTCCAGCACCTTGCGGTCGGCGAGGTCACCGGGGAAGCCGAAGGCGCCGAGCATCGAGCGGTGGTTGACGGCCCGGTGCCGGTCGCCGAGCGCGGTGCGGAACTCCTCCAGCACGGTCCGGTCGAGATCCATCACCTCGGCCTGGTGCTGGTCGACGACCGCGACCTCGACGCCGGTCCCGAGCCTCACCTCGCCGGATGCCACGGGGACCTGGCCGAGCAGGGACCGGAGCAGGGTCGTCTTGCCCGCCCCGTTCGGCCCGATCAGCGCGACGGTCCGCCCGCGCTCGATGACGAGGTCCACCCCGTCGAGGACCGTCAGGTCGCCGTACCGCACGGTCAGCCCGGCCACCTCGGCGACGACCCGGCCGGAGCGGGGCGGCTCGGGGAAGGCGAACCGGGCCACGAGCGTCCGGTGGTCGGGGACCTCGATGCGGTCGAGCTTGTCGAGCTGCTTGAGGCGGGACTGGACCTGGCGGGCCTTGCTGGCCTTGTAGCGGAAGCGCTCGACGAAGCGCTCCTGCTGGGCGATGACCCGGTCCTGCTGGGCCTTGGCGGCGCGCAGGCTCGCGAGCCGCTCCTCGCGCTGGGTGACGAAGGAGGTGAAGGGCCCGAGCTCGGCGGCGATGGTGCCGGAGCGGACCTCGTAGGCCGTAGCGGTGCCGGCCGCGAGCTCCACGATCACGTCGGCGGTGGCGTCGATGAAGTCGCGGTCGTGGCTGACCAGCAGCAGCGCGCCGGGCAGCTGCCGCAGCGTCGTCTCCAGCCAGGCGATGGTGTCGAGGTCGAGGTGGTTGGTGGGCTCGTCGAGCACGAGCAGATCGGGCTTGGCGAGCAGCAGCCGGGCGAGCGCCACCCGGACCCGCCACCCGCCGGACAGCTCCGAGGTGGGCCGGTGGGCGTCGTCGGGGGCGAAGCCGAGCCCGGCGAGGACCCGGTGCGCCTCGGACTCCAGCTCGTAGCCCCCGAGGGTCTGGAACCGGTCCTGGGCGTGCGCGTAGGCGGCGAGCAGCGCGTCGTGGTCGGGGGCGTCCTCGACGGCGAGCCGTGCCTCGAGCTCGCGTAGCTGCCGCTCGAGCGCGCGCAGGTGCGTGGCGCCGTCCAGGACGTGCTCGAGGACCGTGGTCGCCTCCCCGACCGCGTCGACGACGTCCTGCGGCAGCCACCCGATGCGCAGGTCCTTCGGTCGCGTCACCGTGCCGACGTCCGCCTGGATCTCGCCGATCAGGGTGCGCAGCAGGGTCGTCTTGCCGGCCCCGTTGCCCCCCACCAGCGCCGTGCAGGTCCCCGGCGGCAGCCGCAGGCTCACGTCCGAGAACAGCGTGCGCGACCCCAGGGTGACCGCTACATCGGAGCAGCTGAGCACGGGAGACCTCGGCTCGGGGATGCAGGAGGGGAGCGGGCTGGACGGGCGCGGGGTGGGACGAGCTGGACGGGTGCGGGCGGCCGCGGGCCTGACAACAGACGCGGGCGGAGGCGCGCGGACCGGTCCCTGAGGCTACCCACGACGACCGCGTAGCCTGGCGCCATGCACCTGCTCTCGCTCGACGACGTCGCAGCGACGGTGGACGGACGCACCCTGTTCGCCGGCGCCTCCTTCGGGCTGTCCAGCGACGACCGGGTCGGGGTCGTCGGCCCGAACGGGGTCGGCAAGACGACCTTGCTGCGCATCGTCGCCGGGGTCCGCCCGCCGGATCTGGGCACCGTCGTGCCCCGCACGGGCCTGCGGATCGGGTGGTTGCCGCAGGAGGCGGAGCTGCCCGATGACACCGCCGCCGAGGTGGTGGCCGGGGGCGACCCGCTCGCGCGGGACGACGAGGTGGCGGCGCTGCTCGACCGGGTGGGGGTGGACCCCGAGCTGCCGGTGCTGCGGGCCTCGGGCGGGCAGCGTCGGCGCGTCGCGCTGGCCCGCACCCTGCTCGCGCCGAGCGACCTGCTCGTGCTCGACGAGCCCACCAACCACCTCGATGTGGACACCGTGGACTGGCTCGAGGAGGAACTCAGGCGGCGGCGCACGGGGCTGGTGGTCGTCACCCACGACCGCTACGTCCTCGAGCGCACCGTCAACCGGATGCTCGACCTGCTCCCGCCGGCACCCTCGGAGCCGGCCGAGGTGCGCTGGCACGAGGGCACCTACTCGAGCCTGCTCGAGGCCCGGGCGGAGCGCGCCGCGCAGCGGCAGCGCACCACCGCCCGCGCCCGCAACCTCTACGCGAAGGAGGTCGCCTGGCTGCGACGGGCACCGAAGGCCCGTGGCACCAAGCCACGGTTCCGGCTCGAGCAGGCCGAGCGCCTGCGGCAGGCCGCGGCCGGCGACGCCGACGCCCAGCCGCTCCAGCTCGGGACCGGCGCCCGCCGCCTCGGCGACGAGGTGTTCGAGCTCGAGGGGGTGTCCATCACCCGCGGTGACCACCGGGTCCTCGACGATGTCGATCTCGTGGTCGGGCCGGGCGAGCGGGTCGGGATCGTCGGGCCGAACGGGGCCGGCAAGACCACCCTCCTGCACCTGCTCAGCGGCCGGCTGGCACCGGAGGACGGCGAGGTCCGCCGGGGCCGCACCGTCCACCTCGGCATCTTCGAGCAGCTCGCGTCGGTCCCGCCGAGCGAGGTGACCGCGCTCGACACCGTGCTGGAGGTCGGCGCCCACGTGCCCCTGCGCAACGGCGAGCAGCTCCCCGCACACCGGCTCGCGGAGCGCTTCGGGTTCGACGGCCGCACCCAGCGCACCCCCGTCGCGCTGCTGTCCGGCGGGGAGCGGCGCCGGCTCGCGCTGCTGCACCTGCTCGTCGCCGCACCGAACGTGTTGCTGCTCGACGAGCCGACCAACGACCTCGACCTCGACACCCTCGCCGTCCTCGAGGACCACCTCGACGGCTTCGAGGGGACCCTGGTGGTGGCGAGCCACGACCGCTACCTGCTGGACCGGCTGACCGATCGGATCGTCGCCGTCGAGGAGGGCACGCTGACCGAGCATCTGGACTGGGCGAGCTACCGCGAGCAGGCGGTGGCACGCCGTGAGGCTGCCCAGGAGCAGGCGGCGCGGCGAGCGTCGACCCGGTCGCGCTCGGCGGCGGACAACGCCCGCCGCCAGGCGGCGCGCAAGCGGGTCCGCCAGCTCGAGCAGCAGCTCACCCGGCTCGCCGAGGAGCGTGCCGCGGTGCTCGCGGCGATGGTGGAGGCCGCGTCCGACCCGGAGCGACTGATGGCCCTCCAGTCCGAGCTGGTCGCGGTCGATGGACGGATACACGCCGCCGAGGACGACTGGCTCGAGCTGACCGTGGACTGACGCCTCAGCCATGGTGGGACCGAGCCAGGGTCGGTACCACGATCAGGACCGAGCCGCCGGACCGAACGCCCCCGCCGGCAGCGCGGTACGTTGAGAGGCCGCTGGCGGGCACGACGCACGATCGCGTGCGACGGCGAGCCATCCCCACAGCGCACGGGAGGACGTGGTGCCGGAGGACACCTTGCAGGGACGGGTCCGGGAGCGCGAGGGGCTCGGCGAGCTGCTCACCCGCGGCGCCGAGCGCGGCTACGTGCTCCTGTCGGAGATCCACGACCTGTTCGACCCGATCCAGGATCCCGAGACCTGGCCGGACGAGGTGGCGACCGACGCACGCGACCGGGGCCTGGAGGTCGTCGACGATCTGACCGAGGACGAGGCCGCGCCGCCGGAGAGCACCAGCACGGGGAGCACGACCGACGGGGTGCGCCAGTACCTCAACGCCATCGGCCGGGTGGAGCTGCTCACCCCCGAGGAGGAGGTCGACCTCGCCAAGCGCTACCACGCCGGGGTCGCCGCCCGGGCGATGACCGTGGACAAGCAGCGCAACTCCTCCCCCGAGCGGCAGCAGACCCTCAAGCAGGTCATCGCCGACGGCGACCGAGCGCAGGAACGCCTCGTCACCGCGAACCTCAGGCTCGTGGTCTCGATCGCGCGCCGCTACCTCGGCCGCGGGTTGTCCCTGCTCGAGCTCGTCCAGGAGGGCAACCTCGGGCTCATGCGTGGGGTGGAGAAGTTCGACCACACGAAGGGCTACAAGTTCTCGACCTACGCGACCT
>JBKHDS010000227.1:0-4285 GCA_046541215.1 Nitriliruptoraceae bacterium | reverse complement strand
GGCGGCGATCTCGACCTCGTCGGGGTCGCGGCCGGCGGCAGCCGCGGCGGCCCGCACCCGTGCGGCCGCGTCAGCGACCGCGGCCGGCCCGGCCCAGTTGAGCAGCACACCGTCGGCGTGGCTGCCCGCGAGCTCCAGCATCCGCGGGCCCATCGCGGCGAGGTAGCGCGGGGTCGCGGGCGGGCGCGGGCTCACCCGAAGCCGGAACCGTGAGGAGGACCACACCACACCGGGATGATCGGTCCGCTCCCCCGCCTCGGCCGCAGCCAGGATGGTCAGCACCTCGCGGCTGGCGGTCAGCGGGCGACGGACCTCCACGCCGTGCCAGGGCCCCATGGTGGCCGCGTGGCTGACCCCGAGCCCGAGCAGGAAGCGGCCTCCGCTGACCTCCTGCAGGGTCGCAGCGGCCATGGCCAACTGCGCCGGGGTGCGGGTCCAGATCGGGACCACCCCGACCCCGACCTCCAGGCGGGTGGTCGCGGCGGCCCAGGCCTGGCACAGCAGCAGCGCGTCGCGGCCGCTGGCCTCGTTGGTCCACAGCGACGCGAAGCCCGCGGCCTCGACGTCGGCCGCGAGCCGCTGCTGGACCGGGACCGGCAGGTCCTCGCTGACACCGAGCCCGAGCCGCACCTCACCCCTCCCCGTCCAGGATCGCCAGCAGCTGCTCCTGCCACCAGCCGAGGTGATCCATGACCGCCAGGGGGACGGCCACCTCGTCGTCCTCGGTCACGCGGTCGCGGTCGAGGGCCTCCACATCGATGCGCGCACCGATCGCCAGGCGCACGTCGTTGAGGACGGTGAGCACGCGCAAGGGCTCGTCACCCCGCAGGTCGGTGACCTGTCGGCCGCGCTTGACCTGGCTGCGGTCGAGCAGTCCGACGACCTCCTCGAGCGCGACGAGCCGGTCCTCGAGGAGGGCCTCGGAGATGAGGTCACGGACCTCGGCGTCGGCCTGGTGATCGCCGAGCACGGCAGGTGGGAACAGCCGGGTGCGCACCGGGTCGGAGGCGGCCGGTGCGAGCTCGGCCAGATCCGGCCGGATGGCACGCCGCAGGTCCTCGACCAGCTGGCGCAGCAGCACGACCTCCCGTGGGTGCAGCGTCCAGCGGATCGCATCCTCGCGGCGCGTGAAGGTCCGGCTCACGAGGATCGTTCCATCGTGGCCCGCAGGCCGTAGCGGTGCAGCTCATGGACGTACCGCTCGGCCTGCTCACGGGGCTCGGAGGCGACCAGCGCCCGACCCTGCTCGTGGACCTCGAGCATGAGCTTGCGTGCGAGGTGGTCGGGGAACCCGAAGACGCGTTTGAAGACGAACACGACGTACGACATGAGGTTGACCGGGTCGTCCCAGACGATGACGTCCCAGGGACGGTCCAGCGCGTGGTCCTGCTCGGTGTCCGGTCGCTCCACACGCATCGGTGCGGACAGGGGTCCGCTCACGGGCACCTCCCTCCCGTCGACACCCGGAACCGTACCGTCGTGCCCTGGCCGACCGCGCCGATCGCCGGCGACGTGTCTGCGGCGAGCGACCGCGAGCGGCGATGGCGTCGCTACGGGCCGGGACCAGCGGCCTGGACCAGGCGGGAGCCGGCGTCAGCGGCGGCGGCGGCGGGCCATCCGGCGCTGCCGCTCGGCCTCCTCCAGCTCGTCCCAGGACGGGGGGTTCGCCATGGTGCGACCGACCGGGTTCGCGGCAGGTGCGGCCTTGGTCACGCGCACCTCGCGGGCGGCACGGCGGCGGCCCTCGGACTCACCGAGCTCGAAGGCGACCTCGTCTCCGGGACGCAGCGGGGTGTCGCCCTCCACGTCGGTGCCGGCCACGTAGGCCTCGGAGCCGTCCTCGACGGTGATGAAGCCGAAGCTGCGGTCGGCGTGGAAGACCTTGACGTGTCCGGTGGGCATGGGTGGCTGACCTCAGGTGATCGGGTGGGGCGCGGGGCTCGCCGGCGGAGCGGACCGGGGGCGGGCGGGCGCACGGGGCGCGCGTCGGCGCCCGAAGCGAGTCGACAGCGTAGCGGCTCACCCGCCCCGGCTGCGACCCGAGACCCGGTTGGGCGGGGACGGGAGCCCGATGGCTAGCCCTGGGCCGCCGCCCAGGAGCGAGCCGCGTCCTCGACCTCCTCGAGGTGGCCGGCACACAGCGCATCGACGGGACGGGCGCCGTCGAGCCGGCGCTGCGGGGTCAGGAACCAGCGTGCCGCCGGGGGGTCCTCGACCCAGCCCTGCAGGACCCGCAGCACGTCCAGGGCCGCCTCCAGCGGGGTGCGGGCCCGCTCGCGGGCAGCGTCGGCGAGGCGGTCGACCTCCTCGTCGCCGAGCAGGTGGCGAAGCTCCGCCTCGTCGTCGAGGGGGTCGTCGCGGTACATCAGCGCCCCTCCTGGAACTCGCGGTGGGTGCGCTCGCAGGCCTCGACGTAGGCGGCCGCCGCCGCGATGCGCTCGGGCAACGATGCCTGCTCCTCGGCCAGCACGGCGAGGCGGGCGGTGACCGCCTGCGCGAGCGGGGTGTCGCTGTGCCGTAGCGCACGGAGCAGGCGCCGGTCGACGCCCTCGCGCAGCGCCTCGGCCTCGTTCGTGGTGCGCCGTAGCCGCTGCGCCTCGGCGGTCAGGTACTCGTCGTAGCGCCGCAGCGCGTCCAGCTCCTCCCGGGCGCGCAGGAGGGTGAAGTAGGCGGCCTCGACCTCGTCACGTGGCACGATCAGACCTGTAGCTCGGCCTGGCCCTTGAGCCCCTTCAGGCCCTGCTCCAGGATCGTCCGGGCGGCCCGCTTCTTCATGAACGCCGGCAGCGGCAGGTCGACGTCGACCTCCAGCCCGTACTCCACCTCGGTCCCACCGGTGTCGGACTCGTACAGCCGGTAGACGCCGTCGAGCTGCGAGATGAGGTCACCCTCGAGCAGGTTCCAGGTGATGTCGTAGTTGTCGTAGCCGTACTGGATGACGTAGGTGATCTCCGCGACCTTCGCGTCGATGACGAACCGGGCCCGGTGCGGGGAGCCGTCCTCGTTGGCCTCGAGCACCTCGGTGCTGCGCACGCCGTCCGCCCACTCCGGGTACCGGCTGAGGTCGGTGATCACGTTCCAGACCGTGTCGGGGGAGGCATCGATGCTGGTGCGCTCCAGGACCCGCTGTCCCACGATGTCCTCCTGTGTCCACGGCCTCGATGGCGCGGTGTGACCGTGTCGTCGCGGGAGCGTAACCCGTCGCTCAGCGGTCGAGCTCGAGGTCGCCTGCCAGGCGCTTCAGGCCCGCCTCCAGCTCGCGCAGCTCACGGACCTCCGCCGTCAGGCGCCGCCGCCGGGCGGCGGCCTCGGCGACGAGCTCGGCGTAGACGTCCGCGCCGGTCGTCGACCAGGCCGGGCAGACGGCGCGGTGATCGCACCAGTCGCACAGCCGGTTCGGGGTGGCCGGGAAGCGCTCGGCCCGGATCTGGGCCGCCGTGTCCAGCACGGCCTGCCGAGCCCCGTCGAGGTCCAGCTCGCTGGTCTCGACCGCGACGGTCACCCCGGGGACGACGAAGTCCAGGGCCACCGTCGCGGGGAGCCGCCCGTAGAGGGTGCGGCAGGCCAGCGCGTACAACGACAGCTGCAGGGACGCGGCCACCTCGGCCCGGGGCCGTGCCCGCCGGCTGGTCTTGTAGTCCACGACGTGCAGGTCGCCGTTCTCGTCGAGATCGACCCGGTCGATCGAGCCGACCACGACCGCCTCGTAGGCGAAGGGGACCTCGAACCAGGCCTCGGTCGCGACCACGCGCCGTCCCGCGAGCGGTCCCCGGTCGTGGTAGCGGCGCAGCACCTCCTGGGCCTGCCGGTAAGCGCGGACCTGCTCGTCACGGGGACGGTCGGCGTACCCGGACCGGTCCCAGTGCGCGTACAGGGCGTCCAGCAGCACCTGCACGTCCGGCTGTCCCCCGGGTACCTCATCGTGGCCGGGGTGGTCGTGGTAGGCCTCCAGCGCGGCGTGCACCGAGCTGCCGAAGGACAGGTGCGGCGAGGGCTGCTCGGGCAGGCGGTCGAGGTAGCGGTACCGGAAGCTGCGTGGGCACGTCCGGTAGCGGTCGATCCGGCTGAAGGAGAGCCGCAGCCGCCCCTGCGCGTCGGTCAGCGGCGGGGCGCTCGGCTCGAGCTCACCGAAGGTCCCCGGTGGGGCATCCTCGACGTCCAGTAGCCGCGGTGCGCTGCTCGGGGCAGCGGCACCGCCCGGCGGCAGGTGCGGTGGGCGTGTCACGGCGTCGACGGGGACGCCACGGTCGCAGGGGAGGTCCCCTGGTCGCCGTGCAGGGTCGCG
>JBKHDS010000226.1:0-4302 GCA_046541215.1 Nitriliruptoraceae bacterium | reverse complement strand
ACGAGGATCCCACGGGCACCGAGCTCCCACAGCTCGTCCATCACCGGGTTGGTGCGGTGGCGCTCCACCATCGAGCGCACCGCGACCCAGCCCTTGTCGTGGAGGGGACTGACCGTCGGGGACTCGATGCCCGGTGTCAGCTCGCAGGCCGCGTCGAGGTGCTCGACCCGGACGTCGTAGTCCATCATGACGTAGCGTCGCGCGATGATGACCCCGTTGAGCCGACGCAGCAGTTGCTCCACGGCCGGGGTGTACGACGCCCCCCGCCGACGCACCAGGACGGCTTCCGAGGTCAGGATCGGCTCGCCGAGGACCGCGAGTCCCGCCTGACGCAAGGTCGTCCCGGTGGAGACCACGTCCGCGATCACGTCCGCCACGCCGAGCCGCACGGCCGTCTCCACCGCCCCGTCGAGGCGGATGACGGTCGCCTCGATGCCCCGGCGCTCGAGGTCCTGACGGACGATCCCCGGGTAGGAGGTCGCGATCCGCTGGCCCGCGAGGTCCTCGACGGTGGCGGCCGCGCCGGGCACCGCCGCGTAGCGGAAGGTCGAGGTTCCGAACCCCAGCGCGAGCACCTCCTCGGCATCGTTCTCACCATCCAGCAGCAGATCACGGCCGGTGATGCCGAGCTCGAGCTGGCCGGACCCGACGTAGGTCGCGATGTCGCGCGGGCGGAGGAAGAAGAACTCGGTGTCGTTCGCCGGATCGGCCAGCACCAGTTCCCGCTGGTCACGCCGCTGGCGGTACCCGGCCTCCTTCAGCATCGCGGAGGCGGGTTCGGACAGGGTGCCCTTGTTGGGCACGGCGATGCGCAGCATCTTGACCTCGTGGGTCGGGGCCACCGTCGGTGCGGACGGGACCAGGATGGGCCGCGGGGCGTGTGGCGCGCCGTGGGAGCGCTCCAACGGTCACAGGTGAGCGTAGACGTCCTCGAGCTCGAGCCCGGTCGCGAGCATGAGGACCTGCACGTGGTAGAGCAGTTGGCTGAGCTCCTCGGCCGTGCGCTCCCGTGACTCGTGCTCGGCGGCCATCCAGGACTCCGCAGCCTCCTCGACGAGCTTCTTGCCGATCGCGTGCACGCCCGCGTCGAGCGCCGCAACGGTGCCCGACCCGGGGGGACGGGTCGCGGCCTTGTCGGCGAGCTCGGCGAACAGCGACTCGAACGTCTTCACGGTTGCCTCGGTGGTTGGGATGGCCGCGACGGCGGTCGCAGCGGCCGCGACGGCCAGGGGTCCGGGTGGCAGAGCGGAGGGGACCGCGGTGCGCTCCGGCGCGTGTGCGCTCCGAAGCCCGAGTCCAGGCGCAGGTCCCGGCCATCCGCCAGGGTCGCCAGCGTAGGCCCCGGTAGGCTTCCAAGCCCACCGGCCCAAGGACCCCATGGGGGACCCCGCAGGCCGACGACGACCCGGACCACGACCCCAGCTGAGGAGCGCCGCGTGAGCGACGTCCCGTTCGACCCATCCCTGGCCGCTGACCTCGGTGGGCCCAAGCAGCCGTCGGAGGAGGAGATCCGCGCCTACCTCGCCCAGCTGCGCCAGGCGCCCGTCGATCAGGTGCTCGCCGAGGTGGTGAACGCCCTGTTGAACGCCGCGCAGGTGAAGGTGGGACGCCAGGACGGGCGCCTGCTGATCGACACGACGGCGGCGATCGCCGACACCGTCCGTGGCAAGGTCCCCGCCGAGCTCACCGACCAGCTCGACCAGGCGTTGACCCAGCTACGCATGGCGCAGGTGGAGGGGGAGCAGCAGGTCGCCCGGGCCAAGGCTGCTGGCCAGCAGGAGCCGGGGGATCTCGACGCCGGGTCGACGGGTGCCGAAGCCCCCGCCGAGGACGATGCCACGGATGACGGATCCGGGGCGCGCACCGAACCACCACCGGCGAGCCCGCCGCCGAGCGCCGGCGGTGGCGCCACGTCCCGTCTGTGGGTGCCCGGCCGCTGAGCGGCGTCAGGGTTCGTCGGGACGCGGGCCGATGAACCTCACCTCCCTCCGCCCCGCGGCACGGGGGGCGGCACCAGCAGCACCGCAAGCCGGCACGCCCCGCTGAGGTGAGCACCCTGGTACCCTGAGAAACGGTCCAGGCTGCACACACGCGTGCGGTCACGACCGACAACCGAGACAAGCGGCGCAACGCGCCCACCCGCGAGGTGTTCGCCTCCCTGGGTCGATGCTGGTGACGGACCTGCGGTCCGCTCGCCGACACGTCCCGATGGCGACCTTCCAGGGTCGCCATCAGCCGTTCAGCGGCCGGTGGGGGCGGGGTGGTCGCACGACGCGCGACCGCGACCGACGAACCGGGAGGCACCGACATCGACGACCAGCAGCGCAGGCTGAACGCGGACATCAAGGTCCCACGGGTACGGCTCGTGGACGCCGACGGCGAGCAGGTGGGCATCGTCCCCCTCGCCCAAGCGCTCCGCCGGGCCCGGGAGCAGGACCTCGACCTCGTCGAGGTCGCGCCCCAGGCGGACCCGCCGGTGTGCCGCATCATGGACTGGGGCAAGGCGAAGTACGAGGCGGAGCAGAAGCAGAAGGAAGCGCGCAAGCGCCAGAGCCAGATCTCCGTGAAGGAGATCAAGATGCGGCCCAAGATCTCGGACAACGACTACGGCACGAAGTCCGGGCACGTCCGTCGCTTCCTCGAGGACGGGGCCAAGGTGCGGGCCTCCATCATGTTCCGTGGCCGTGAGATGACCCACACCGAGCTCGGCCTGAAGCTCCTCGACCGTCTCGCGGAGGACATGAGCGAGCTCGCGACGGTGGAGGCCGCACCGAAGGTCGACGGCCGCAACATGGTCATGGTGCTCGCGCCCATCCGCCCCAAGGCCAGCAAGGATGGTGCGCCGAGCCAGGGCGCCGATGCCTGAGGCGTCACACCGGGACACCCACCGTCCCGGCACCACCCCGCACCGCGCTGTCACCCCTCTGCAACGACCCCCACACCGCGCTGGCACGCAGGGCAACGACCCCGCACCATCCCGTTCGCACCGTCGCGCTCTGCCCTGCTCGGCCGCCCCCGCTCGCCTGGCGACGACCTGCGATGACGGCCTGAGCGAGCCACCGACCTGATGCACCGCGATCCGAAGGACCCAGCATGCCCAAGCAGAAGAGCCACAGCGGCGCCAAGAAGCGCTTCCGCGTCACCCGCAACGGCAAGGTGATGGCGCGCCAGAAGAACCGCAAGCACCTGCTCGAGCACAAGAGCGCGAGCCGCAAGCGCCGCCTCGCCGGGGAGAAGGAGCTCGACCAGCCCCGCGCGAAGAAGGTCAAGAGGCTGCTCAACCAGTGACCGCCCCGCCGCCGACGGGCGGCCCGCCGACGGATGCTCCCGCCCCGTCCGGCGACGAGACCCACAAGGAGCACGACCATGGCACGCGTCAAGGGTGGCGTCCACGCCAAGAAGGGCCACAAGGCGGTCCTCGACCGCGCGAAGGGCTACCGCGGAGCTCGCAGCCGCCGGTTCAAGGTCGCCAACGAGGCGGTCGACCACGCCGGCCGGTACCAGTACGCCGACCGCCGGGCCCGCAAGGGGGACTTCCGGCGGCTGTGGATCGCGCGCATCAACGCCGCAGCGCGACAGGAGGGCCTGTCCTACAGCCGGCTCATGCACGGACTCAAGCTCGCCGAGGTGGAGGTCGACCGCAAGCAGCTCGCTGATCTCGCCGTCAACGACGCCGCGGCCTTCGGTGAGCTCGTCCGCGTGGCCCAGGGCGCGCTCGAGCGCGACGCCGCCTGAGCGACGTGCTCACCTCGACCCGCAACCCCCGCGTGCGTGCCGCGCGGGGGTTGCACCGTTCCCGGCACCGACACGCGACGGGCCGGCACCTGGTCGAGGGACCCCGTGCCGTGGTCGAGGCGCTGCGCGCGGGGCTGGTCGAGGAGCTCTACCTCGACGCGGACGACGCTGAGGAGCTCGTGGCGACCTGGGACCTCACGCCGCCCGCGGACGCGCCGGCGGTGCACGTCGAGCACGTCACCGCCGCGGTGCTCGCGGCCCTGGCCGACGCCACGACCCCCCAGGGCGTGGTCGCGGTCGCGCGGACCCGCACCGCCGAGCTCGGTCAGATCCCCGCCGGTGTGGTGGTCGTGCTCGATCGGGTCGCCGACCCGGGCAACGCCGGCACGGTGCTGCGCACCGCGGACGCCCTCCTGCTGGCGGTGCCCTCCCCCCTGGGCCGCAACCGCCAGCCCGACACCTCCTACATCGAGGCAGCGGCCGCCACCGTCTCCCGGGTGGCGCGCGCCGGCCAGGTCGTCTCGCTCGAGTCGACGACCTACCCCGGCACCACCGAGGACCACCTCG
>JBKHDS010000225.1:0-4318 GCA_046541215.1 Nitriliruptoraceae bacterium | reverse complement strand
CGGTGGTGCCCGGTGCGGGGGCCTCGACGGTGTCGGGATCGGTGCTCATGGGCGCGCTCCTCGCCGGCCGGCGCCGACGGTCGTGGACCGGGTGCAACGTATCCGGTCGGACGGACCTTCCCGCGGGGTGCGGGGAGTGTTCGCCCGCGGTCGCGCGAGGGGTTGTTAGCATCGCACCCGCGCCGTTCTCGACCTCGGGACCGCTGCCAGGGCGCGCGCGAGGACCGGTCCTGACGACAACCGAAGACATGGCCGCCACGGGCCGGTCGGGAGAGCGCTGGGACACGACGTCCAGCCGCCGAAGGAGCAACCCCCTCCCCGGAATCTCTCAGGCGAACGTACCGACCGGAACAGGTCTCTCTGGAGAGCGGGTGCCGAGCACCCCACCGATGGTGCAAGCCGGGCGCCGTTGCCCGGTGAACCTCTCAGGTCCAACGACAGAGCGGGGAGGACCGACCGTCCTCCGCGTGCGCGGGGGCAGGAGGGACCGCCGCCATGCCGACCGACGTCGAGGGAGCACTCGCCGGGTTCGTCGCACGCCACCTCGGCCCCGACGAGCCGGCGATCGAGCACATGCTCGCCGCGCTCGGACTGGCCTCGCTGGACGAGCTCGTCGCGGCCGTGCTCCCCGAAGGGGTGCGCGAGGCGGACGGCCTGGCGCTGCCTCAACGGCTCAGCGAGGCGCAGGTGACCGCGGAGCTCGGCGAACGGGCGGCCAGGAACACCCCGGCCATCCCGATGATCGGGCTCGGGTACCACGCGACCATCACCCCGCCGGTGATCCGCCGCAACGTCCTCGAGTCGCCCTCGTGGTACACGGCCTACACGCCCTACCAGCCGGAGATCAGCCAGGGTCGCCTCGAGGCGCTGCTGAACTTCCAGACCCTCGTCAGCGAGCTCGCCGGGCTGCCCACCGCCAACGCCTCGCTGCTCGATGAGGCGACCGCTGCGGCGGAGGCCCTCACCCTGCTGCGTCGCGCGTCCCGGGCGAGCTCGGACCGGGTCCTCGTCGACGCGGACGTCCTGCCGCAGACCCTCGCGGTGATCCGGACCCGGTGCGCACCGCTGGGCATCGAGGTGGTGGTCGACGACCTCACCGACGGGCTCGGCGAGGGTGACGCCTTCGCGGTGCTGCTGCAGTCGCCTGGCGCTTCCGGTGCGCTGCGCGACCTGCGGGGCCTCACCGCCGAGGCCCACGAGCGCGGGATGATGGTCGCGGTCGCGCTCGATCCGCTCGCCGCGGTGCTGCTGGAGCCACCCGGCACCTGGGGAGCGGACGTGGTGGTCAGCTCCCTGCAGCGCTTCGGGGTCCCGCTCGGCTACGGCGGCCCACACGCCGCCGCGATCGCGGTGCGCGACGGTCTGGAGCGATCGCTGCCTGGCCGGCTCGTCGGGGTGTCGGTCGATGCGGACGGGCAGCCGGCCTACCGGCTGGCGCTCCAGACGCGCGAGCAGCACATCCGCCGTGAGCGCGCCACCTCGAACATCTGCACCGCCCAGGTCCTGCTCGCGGTCGTCTCCGGCATGTACGCGGTCTGGCACGGCCCCGAGGGCCTGCGCGCGATCGCCGAGCGCGTCCACGGCCACGCGACCCGCCTGGCGGCTGGCCTCTCGGCGGCCGGCGTCGAGATCGTGCACGACCGCTTCTTCGACACCGTGCTGGCCCGGGTGCCGGGCCGGGCCGACGCGGTGGTCGCCGCCGCGGCTGCGGCGGGCATCGACCTCGGGCAGCCGGACGCGGACCACGTCCGGATCGCCTGCGACGAGCGGACGGACACGGCCTGCATCGACGCGGTGCTGCGCGCCTTCGGCGCACCCGCCGACGCGATCGAGGGGCCGGGCGCCGCGGTGATCCCGGCGGACCTGCGGCGTGGGGCGCCCCTGCTCGAGCACCCGGTCTTCCACGAGCACCGGTCCGAGACCGCGATGCTGCGCTACCTGCGCCGCCTCGCCGACCGGGACTACGCGCTCGACCGCGGGATGATCCCGCTCGGGTCCTGCACCATGAAGTTGAACGCGACCACCCAGATGGAGCCCATCAGCTGGCCGGGGTTCGCGGACCTGCACCCCTTCGCGCCGGCGGCGCGCGCGGCCGGCTACCTCGATCTCATCGCCGAACTGGAGCGCTGGCTCGCGACCATCACCGGCTACGCGGCCGTGTCGGTCCAGCCGAACGCGGGCTCCCAGGGGGAGCTGGCCGGCCTGCTCGCCATCGCCGCCTACCACCGCGAGCGCGGCGACGGAGAGCGGGACGTCTGCCTGATCCCCTCCAGCGCCCACGGGACGAACGCCGCCAGCGCCGTGATGGCCGGGCTGCGGGTGGCCGTGGTCGCCGCCACCGAGGCCGGCACCATCGACCTCGACGACCTGCGGGCCAAGCTCACCGAGCACGAGGGCCGGGTCGCCGCGATCATGGTGACCTACCCCTCCACCCACGGGGTGTACGAGGCGGGCATCACCGAGGCCTGCGCCCTGGTGCACGACGCGGGCGGCCAGGTCTACATCGATGGCGCGAACCTCAACGCGCTGGTCGGGCTCGCCGCACCCGGACGGTTCGGCGGGGACGTCTCGCACCTGAACCTGCACAAGACGTTCTGCATCCCGCACGGGGGCGGCGGCCCCGGGGTCGGCCCCATCGCGGTGGCCGAGCACCTGGTGCCCTTCCTCCCGTCGCACCCGATGCACCCCGACCCCGCGCGGCGCTCCGGCCCGGTCGGGCCGGTGGCGGCGGCACCCTTCGGGTCGGCCGGGGTGCTGCCGATCCCGTGGGCCTACATCCGCGCGATGGGCGGCCCCGGGCTGACCCGGGCCACCCAGGTCGCGGTGCTCGCGGCCAACTACGTCACCCACCGGCTCGCCCCGCACTACCCGATCCTCTACACGGGACCTGGCGGGTGGGTGGCTCACGAGGCGATCCTGGACCTGCGAGGGCTGGCACGGACGACCGGGATCGACGCCGAGGACGTCGCCAAACGGCTCATCGACTACGGGTTCCACGCCCCCACCCTGAGCTTCCCCGTCGCCGGAACGCTCATGATCGAGCCGACCGAGAGCGAGGACCTCGTCGAGCTCGAGCGCTTCTGCACCGCCATGATCCGGATCCGGGAGGAGATCGGCCGGATCGCCGACGGGACCTGGCCGCGCGACGACAACCCCCTCGTCAACGCCCCGCACACGGCCGAGACCCTGGTCGGCCCGTGGGACCACCCCTACGACCGGGCGACGGCGGTGTTCCCGGTCCCCGAGCTGCGCCGGTCGAAGTACTGGCCGCCGGTGCGCCGGATCGACAGCGCCCACGGCGACCGCAACCTCGTCTGCGCCTGCCCGCCGATCGAGGCCTTCGCCGCTGCGGGAGCGTCCTCATGAGCCTGCGGTCCCCCCTCCACCAGGAGCACGTGGCGCTCGACGCGACCTTCACCACCTTCGCCGGCTGGTCGATGCCGGTGAGGTACGCGAGCGACCTCCAGGAGCACCACGCGGTCCGCCAGCGGGTCGGCCTGTTCGACCTCAGCCACATGGCCGAGCTCGAGGTCCACGGTCCGCAGGCTGCCGCAGCCCTCGACCGTGCGCTGGTGGGTCACCTCTCGGCCCTGGCACCCGGCCGAGCCCGCTACACGATGCTGTGCGCCCCCGACGGCGGGGTGCTCGACGACCTCGTGGTCTACCGGCGTGCGGAGGACGAGTACCTCGTCGTCGCCAACGCCGCCAACCGGCAGAGCGTGGCCCGCGCCCTGAAGGAGCGGGCGGTGGGCCTTCACGCGCGCATCGAGGACCGGACCGAGGAGGTCGCGCTGCTCGCGGTCCAGGGGCCGCGAGCCGTCGAGCTGCTCACCGGGCTGACCGCTACGCCGCTGGACGCGCTGCGCTCCTACGCCGGCACCGACGCCGAGGTCGCCGGCATCGAGGTGTTCGCGGCACGGACCGGCTACACCGGGGAGGACGGGTTCGAGCTGTACTGCGACGCGGCCGCGGCCGCACCGCTGTGGGCTCGCCTGCGCGAGGCCGGCGCGGCGTACGACCTCGCACCGTGCGGGCTGGCGGCACGCGACACGCTGCGGCTGGAGGCCGGCATGCCGCTGTACGGCCACGAGCTCGGGCCCGAGCGCCCACCGACCGCCGCCGGCCTCGGACGGGTGGTGGCCTTCGACAAGCCCGCGGATTTCGTCGGACGGGCGGCGCTCGAGGCCGCAGCCGACGCCCCGCTGCGGGAGCACCTCGTCGGGCTCGTGGCCGAGGGCCGCCGGGCGCCACGGGCCGGCTACCCGGTGGTCGGCGACGACGGCGAGGAACTCGGCCAGGTCACCAGCGGCGCGCTGTC
>JBKHDS010000224.1:0-4361 GCA_046541215.1 Nitriliruptoraceae bacterium | reverse complement strand
CGTGCGCCCGGCAGGTCCCCACCCGGGGCGGTCAGGGTGATGGTGCGGTCACCGGTGTGCGCACGGAGACGGTGGAGCAGCACGGGGGTCCTTTCCTGGAGTGGGTTCCGGCTGCGGCCGGCCACGCCCGTGCCGGTCAGGTGTAGGGTTCCGGTGTTCGGTGCGGGAGGGCCATCGCGGTGCCGCTGGAGGAGCTTCCGCAGACGCGGTTCGCGCCTGCTCGGGGGGCACGGCTCGCGTACCAGGTGTTCGGCGCGGGCGAGCACACCGTGGTGGCGGTCCCACCGACAGCGCAGAACATCGAGCTGTCCTGGGAGCAGCCGGCGATCCGAGCGATGCTGGAGCGCTTCGCGTCCTTCTGCCGCTACCTCCACTTCGACAAGCGCGGGACCGGGTGCTCGGACCGCAACGGGCGTATCGCCGACCTCGACGAGCGGGTCGATGATCTGCGCGCGGTGATGGACCACGCCGGTATCGAGCACGCCCACCTGTTCGGCAACTCCGAGGGCGGGCCCATGACCCTGCTGTTCGCGGCGACCTACCCGGAGCGGGTCGACAGCCTGATCCTGGCGGGGACCGGCGCGACGCTCTTCCCACCGGACTGGGATGAGGAGGAGCGTGCCGCCTACCGCGCATCCCTCCCGGCCTACGCCGCCCGTTGGGGAACCGAGGACTCCCAGGTCGCCCGCGGCATGGCCCCGACGCTGTCGGCGCAGGACCCGGACTTCCCGGCCTGGCACCAGCGGTACGAACGCTACGCCGCCAGCCAGGACTCGCTCAAGGAGCTCCTCGAGCTCTCGATCGGGATGGACGTGCGCGAGATCGCGCCTTCGATCGCGCACCCGGCGCTGCTGATCCACCGGACCCAGGACCGCGTGATCTCGGTGGAGCGCGCGCGGGAGCTGGCCGCCCTGCTCCCGAACGCGCGCCTGCTCGAGCAGCCGGGCGAGGACCACTTCCAGTACTCCGGCGACGTCGACGGGTGGATCGACGAGGTGGAGCGGTTCGTGACGGGCACGGTCCGTTCGACGCCGATCGCCTCGAACCGCCGCCCGACGGTCCGCATCACCACCCTCGGACGTTTCGCGGTCGAGGTGGACGGGGCTGAGGTACCCATCGCCGCGTGGGGCTCCCGCCGGGCGAGGCAGGTGTGCAAGCGGCTCGTGGCGGCACGGGGGTGGCCGGTGACCCGCGACGAGCTGTTCGACCTACTGTGGCCCGACGAGACCGACCGGCAGCGGCTGGGAGCGCGGCTGTCGGTCCAACTGTCAGGGGTCCGTCGCGTGCTGCGCGGCGGCGTCGTGGCCGACCGCCAGAGCGTCCGGCTCGACCTCGACGAGGTGGAGACCGACCTGGAGGCGCTGCTGCGTGCCGTCGACGACCGCACGGTCGTCGCCACCTACACGGGGGACTTCCTCCCGGACGATCGCGACGAGGCGTGGGCCGCCCCGGCCCGCGCGCAGGCCCAGGCACGCTTCGTGCCGAGCGCCCGCCGTGAGGCCGAGCGGCTGCTCGCCGCCGGGGAGTTCACCGCGGTGGTACGCCTCGCGACGCAACTGCTCGACCTCGACCCCTACGACGAGGACGCCCACCGCCTGCTGTTCACCGCGCTGCACCGGGCCGGTGCCGTCCAGGAGGCCGAGGTGGCACGTGAGGCCTACCGGCAGGCCATGGCCGAGCTCGCTGGCGACCACACGGACCCAGCGGGACGGCGCTGAGCACCCGGACGCACCGACGGTGGGGCCGCGGAGGCGGCCGTCTAGGCTCCCGCTGCGCTGCTCGACGAGATGCGAGGGGAAGGACCGTGGCCAAGGTGCTCGTGGTCGACGATGACGACGACGTCCGCAACCTGGTGCGGCACCGCACCCAACGGGCCGGGCACCGCGTCCTCACGGCCGGCAGCGCGGACGAGGCGCTCGCCCTGATCGCCGAACGAGGCGCACCCGAACTCGTCGTCCTCGACGTCGCGATGCCCGGCATGGACGGGCTGGAACTCCTCGACACCCTGCGTGCCACCGACGGGCTCGCCGACCTCCCGGCGATCTTCCTGAGCGCCCGCGTGCAGGATGCCGATATCGCCGAGGGACGTGCCCGCGGTGCGCTCTACCTCACGAAGCCCTTCGTCGCCAACGCGCTGCTGAACGCGATCGATCGCCTGCTCGAGCCGACCCCGAGCGAGGTCGACGGCGGCTGGTGACCGACGCCGCGCGTCAGCGGGGCAGCTCGACCGTCACGGTCGTCCCCACACCCGGCTGCGACCACAGCTCGATGCCTCCACCGTGACGCTCGACGATGTGGCGGGTGATGGGCAGGCCGAGCCCGCTCCCGGTCACCGCGCCGCGCTGCGCCGCGCTGCCTCGGTAGAAGCGTTCGAACAGGCGGCCGTGCTCCTCCTCGGGTATCCCGACCCCGTCATCGCGGACCTGCAGGCGGACCCGGTCATCTGAGAGCGAGACGTCGACCGTGACCTGACCCCCGGACGGGGTGAACTTCACCGCGTTGCCGACGAGGTTGAGCAGCGCCCGTTCGAGCTCCATCCCGCTGCCCCGCACGACGATCGGCTCGGCGGGGAGTCGCGCCGCGAGCTCGAGATTCCGCTCCAGCGCCGTCGGTCGGACCGTGGTGAGGATGGACCGGACGACCTCCTCGAGGTCGACGGGTTCGCAGGGCAGGGTCCGGTCGGCGTCCTGGACCCGGGCGAACAGGAGCAGGTCCTCGGTCAGGCGCAGCAGACGGCCAGCGTTGCGCTCCACGACACCGAGCAGGTCGACCTGCTCGTCGGTGAGGCGCTCGGCGTGTTCGTCCCGCAGGAGCTCGAGGTAGCCGAGCACGCTCGCGAGCGGGGTCCGCAGCTCGTGGCTGACGTTGGAGACGAAGGCGTCCTTGTCACGGTCGAGCAGCTGCAACGCCTCGAAGGCCGCCTGCTGCTGCTCGAGCGCGACCGTGTTGCGTAGTGCGGTCGCGATCTCGTAGACGATGCCCTCGAACAGCGCCGTGTCGTCCTCGCGCCAGAGCCTCGGGCCGATGAGCCCGTGGACGACGATGAGCAGCACCTCGTCATCGACCAACTGGATCGCCCCGGACATCATCGCGGTGACGCCGAGGTCGGCGAGGAAGGTGCGCGTGTCCGGGTCGAGTCCCGGGCCACGCTGGACGTCGCCGACGCAGGCGATCACGTTGCGCTCGGCCAGCCGCCAGGCCTGGCGGTGCAGCTGGGTGGGCAGCGTGACCCCTTCGAGCTCGCGGACCGGTGGCACCGCGTCGTCGAACCACTGCGCCAGGATCGCCACGGACCCGTCCACCCCGAGCCGGTAGACCACCGCACGGTCACCGAAGGCCGCCACGAGCTCGGCGACACCGAAGGACAGGATCGCATCGACGTCGAGCACCCGGTGCATGCCGGTGGCGACGTGGCGCAGCCGGCGCTCGACGGCCAGCCGGCGCTCGTAGCGCTGGGAGAGCTGGGCGTTGGCGGCGGCGAGGTCCTGGACGCGCTGCTCGAGCATCGCGACGTAGCCATCGGCTCCGCTGGTCGGGGCGCCCTCGGATGGCACGACGAGCACGGCGTTCCTCACGTTGCGGGGAGCGGACGAGATCGGCCTGTGCCCATCCTGTCGGCCGTCACCTGCCAGGCTGCAGCGGTCGGCCGGAGGGTGCTGCGCGAGCACCGGTGGACCGTTCAGGCAGCGCCAGCAGCTTCCAGCAGCACCCTCCGGAAGGTTCCCGGAAGGGGCACCGGGCAGGCTCCCCGGCATGTCTACACCGATCGATGCCCGCCGAGCGCCTGAGGTCCTCGTACCCGGCTCGGGCCACCACCTCCACTTCCTGAACCACCTCGCGACGGTCAAGGTCCGCGGCGGTGAGGATGGCGCGCTGAGCGTCGTGGAGTTCACCGCCGAGCGCGGACTCGGGCCGCCGCTCCACCTCCACGAGGACGAGGACGAGCTGTTCGTGGTCCTCGAAGGCCGGGTCGCCTTCCACAGCGGGGAGGAGGTCACCCTCGCCGAGCAAGGCAGCCTCGCCTTCCTCCCCCATGGGATCGCGCACACCTTCCAGGTCCACTCGGACACCGCTCGCTTCGTCTGCGTCACCGCCTCGCTGGCGCGCGCTCCGAGGTTCGACCAGATGGTCGCCGAGCTCGGGGTTCCGGTCCCAACACCGTCGCTACCCGCGCCCGGACCGATCGATCCCGGGCGGGTCGCGGAGGTCAACGCCAGCTTCGGCATCCAGATCCTGGGACCCCCGCCCGAGCCACTCGCGCCGTGACCGGTCCCCGCGATCCGTTCCGGCTCGGGCCGATGGTCCTAGCCCGCCACCGGCAGCACAGCAGATCGATGCCGGTGGCCAGGAGCGTGGGGTCC
>JBKHDS010000223.1:0-4365 GCA_046541215.1 Nitriliruptoraceae bacterium | reverse complement strand
GCCTCCCGGTAGCGGGCCAGCAGCTCGGCGAGGTCGTGGCCGCCGAGGTCGAGCACGACCGCCACCTCGGCGTCGTCGAGGTCGTCGACGACACGACGCGCCGCCGCATCCGCCCCGGCCAGCAGCCGCTCGCGCAGGGCGGCAGGATCGTCGGCGAGCGCGAACAGCGACTGGTAGCGCTCGTTGGACATCTCGTCGATGTGGCGGCGGAGCGCCTCGCCACCCTCACGGGCGAACACCGCCTGCAGGTGCTGGCCGTACTTCGCTTCGCTGACGTGCCACCCGTTGTCGGCGAAGGCCCGTGCCAGCCGGCCCGCCTGGACCCCGGGGACGACCCGGTCCAGGGACTGGCGGTTGAGGTCGATGATCCACAGCACGTTGCCGAGGCCGGTGGTGGCGGGGTCCCCGATCGCCTCCCAGACGTTGCCCTCGTCGAGCTCAGCGTCACCGATGAGGGCGACGAAGCGGCTCGGCTCGGGGCGCGATCCGTGGTGCGCGTCGACGTACCGGCGGGCCATGGCGGCGAACAGCGGTGCCGTCGCCCCGAGCCCGACCGAGCCGGTCGAGAAGTCGACCTGGCCAGGATCCTTCGTCCGCGACGGGTAGGCCTGTAGCCCGCCGAACCGGCGCAGCGTCGTGAGGTCGTGGGGCTCGAGCTCGCCCAGCAGCATGCGGATGGCGTGGAACACCGGCGAGGCGTGTGGCTTGACCGCGACGCGATCAGCCGCCTCGAGGTGCGCGAACCACAGCGCCGTCATGAGCGACACCATCGAGGTCGAGGACGCCTGGTGTCCCCCGACCTTGATGCCGCCGGCGTCCCGCTGGTTGGCGTGGTCGACCATGCGCACCGCGAGCCAGTGGACCCGCCGTTCGACCGCCCGAAGGGTGTCGAGGTCGAGGTCGACGTCGTGATCGGCGGACCGTAGGGCCGGCTGCGACGTGGGTGCGGTCACCATCCGGACGCCATCAGGTGCGGACGCTGGCAGAGGCGGCCAGGTCCGCCGCGCGATCCGGCGGACCGGTCACCTCGGCACCGGCGTGGGTCGTGCCGGCGCGACGGCCGGTGGCGAGCGCCAGCGCCTGGTCCAGATCCGCCCAGAGATCCTCCACGTCCTCGATGCCGGCGGAGATGCGCAGCAGACCCGGCCCGATGCCCGTCGAGGCCAGCGCCTCGGGGTCCACCACCCGGTGGGTCAGCCCCGCGGGGTGCTCGATGAGCGAGTCGGTGGAGCCGAGGCTGACCGCAGGGGTGAGCAGCCGGACCGCGCCGACCACGGCCGCCGCCGCGTCGTAGCCCCCCACCACCTCGAAGGTCAGCATGTTCCCGGGTCCGTCCATCTGGCGTGCCACGATGCCATCCGGGTCGCAGCCCGGCAAGCCCGGGTGACGGACCCGCGCGACCCCGGGGTGGCGGCTGAGGCGCCGGGCCAGCTCGAGCGCGTTGGCCTGCGCGGCGCGGACCCGCAGCGCGAGCGTCGGCAGGCTGCGGTGCAGCAGCGCGCCGGCCTGCGGATCGAGGAGCGCCCCCGTCACGATCCGGACCTGGCGCAGCGCCGCAGCGTGGGGTTCGTCCGCGGCGACCACGCCGGCGATGACGTCGCCGTGACCACCGAGCGCCTTGGTCGCGCTGTGAAGCGACCAGGTCGCGCCGAGATCCAGCGGACGTTGCAGGATCGGGGTCGCGAAGGTGTTGTCGACCAGGACCGGCACCTCGCCCGCCTGCGCGACGATCGCCGGGATGTCCACCAGGGTCAGCGTGGGGTTGCCGGGCGTCTCCACGACGACGAGTGCCGTGTCCTCCTCGATGGCGTCAGCCACGGTGTCCGGGGTGGCCCAGGTGGTCCGGGTGCCGAGAAGGCCGCTGGCCAGCAGGTGGTCCGTGCCGCCGTACAGCGGCCGGATCGCCACCACGTGGCGGTTCAGCGCGCCGGCCGCGAGCAGGGTGGCGGTGATGGCCGCCATCCCCGAGGCGAAGGCCACCGCCGCCTCGGCATGCTCGAGCGCGGCGATCCCGCGCTCCCACCGGGCGACGGTCGGGTTGTAGAGCCGGGCGTAGACCGGGGTGTACCAGGGAGCCGCGCCGCCCTCGGCGAGCTGATCGAGGTCGGCGGTCCCCTCCGCGAGGCTGCGGATGGGGTAGGTGGTGGAGCGATCGAGCGGTGGGGCGTGGACGCCGAGGGCCCGCAGGTCCTCCCGTCCGCCGTGGACGACCGTCGTGTCCACGCGGCCACGGCCGTGCGTGCGCTCGTGCGGTGGCGCCCCGCCGGCCGCGTCAGCGCCTGGCCCGCCCGGGACCGCGCTGCTGTCGGGCACCGGAGCACCGGTCACGTCGGTCGGTCCGGTCGCGTGCCTCGGTCCGGTCGCGTCGGTCGGTCCGGTCGCGTCGGTCGGTCCCGTCATGGCGTGCGCCCTCCCGCTCCCCACCGGAGGCGTCGTGCCGCCGGCCGGCAGCACCACCGCCCGTCGATGCCAGCAGTATCCTCCGCGGGGCCTGTCCGGAGCAACCGGACATCTCCCGGAAAGACGCCTGATGATGGCTCTCGACCGGATCGATGTCGGGCTCGTGGAGGCTCTGCAGGAGGATGGCCGGCTGACCATCAAGGAGCTTGCAGCCCGCGTGTCGCTGTCCACCTCGGCGACCCACGAGCGGGTCCGTCGCCTGTTCGCCTCCGGGGTACTGCGCGGGGTCCACGCCGAGGTGGCGCCCGCCGCCATCGGGGTGGGCCTGCAGGCGATGATCGCGGTGCACCTCCAGCGGCACTCACGTCAGGCCGTCACCGCCTTCCGCGACCACGCGCTCGCGCTGCCCGAGGTGATCGCGGTGACGCACCTGACCGGCGCCGTCGACTTCCTGGTGCACGTGGCGGTGCGCGACACCGACCACCTGCGTGACCTGGCGATGGCGGCCTTCACCACGCGCGAGGAGGTCGCGCGGCTGGAGACGTCCGTGGTCTACGAGCACGCGCGCTCCCAGCTCTGGCCGGTGTACGCCCGGCGGGACTGACGCTCCTCCGGCCCGCACGTGCGGCCACCGGTGTAGATCGCGACCCGCTGGGAAGCACGGAACCTCTCCAGAGAGAGGTTCCGTGCACGACCACACCCTCCGGGACCCCGGCAGCCGCACGGAACCTCTCCAGAGGGAGGTTCCGTGCGCGAGCGCCGCGCCCGAGGTCGCGTTGGGAGCGGGCTCAGCCGCGCTCGCGCTGGCGGCGCAGCTCGTACAACGCCACCGCCGCTGCGACCGAGGCGTTGAGCGATCCGACCCGCCCGCGCATCGGGAGCCGGACCAGCGCGTCGCACCGCTGCCGGGTCAGATGGGCGAGCCCTGAACCCTCGGCACCGACGACCAGCACGCACGCTTCGCTCGCCAGCGGGTGGTCGGCGAGCTCCACCTCGGCGTCGCCGTCGAGCCCGAGCGACCACACCCCGCGCCCCGCAAGCTCGCCCAGGGCACGCACGAGGTTGCCGACCTCGGCGATCGGCAGGTAGGCGAGCGCTCCGGCTGCGGCCTTCTCGACGACCGGGGTGACCGTGGCCGTTCGGCGCCCCGGCAGCAGCAGGCCGTGTGCGCCGACCGCCTCGGCGGTCCGTGCGATGGAGCCGAGGTTGTGGGGATCGGTCACCCCGTCCAGCGCGACGAGGAGGGGCGGCTCGCCGGCGGCGGCAGCCCGGTCGAGCACCTGCGCGAGGGTGACCGTCTGCAACGGCGGTGCGACCGCGACCAGGCCCTGGTGGACGAGCCCGTCGGTGGCCTCGTCCAGCTGTGCGCGGGGGACGTGACGGACCCGGACCCGGGCGTCGGCGGCGAGCTGAAGGACCTCGGCCAGGGCCGCATCCTGCGAGCGGCCCTCGGCCACGAGCAGCTCCCGGATCGCAGCACCTGCCCGCAGGAGCTCGCGGACCGGGTGGATGCCGCCGACCAGGCGGTGGTCGGACCGCTCAGGCTGCCGACGTCCCCGACCCGAGCGACCGGCTCCGGTCGGTGACCGGCCGGGCGGCGACGATGAGGGGCTCACGCGCTCGCGGCGCCGGCGTCAACGTCCGAGGCCGCCGTCACCGGCTGCTGCGGCCGGGTCGTCGCGACGTACCAGCGCGGCCCGTCCGGCCGGTCCTCGACCACGACGCCCGCCGCGGTCAGCTGGTCGCGGATCGCGTCGGCGGCGGCGAAGTCGCGCGCCGCCCGCGCCGCGGCCCGCTGCTCGAGCAGGGCATCGACCAGCGCCTCGAGATGGCGCTCCACCCCGGCGGCGTCCTCCAGGGCGTCGACGAGGTGCAGCCCGAGGACGTCGTCCGCCACCTCGACGAGGGCATCCGCCAGCGCCGCGACGGCCGCGAGCGCGGCTGCATCGCCCTTCTCGGCCGCGG
>JBKHDS010000222.1:0-4393 GCA_046541215.1 Nitriliruptoraceae bacterium | reverse complement strand
GTACGGCCCCGCCTCGGTCCGCACGCTGCGGGCGACGGCCTCCTCGCAGACGACGATCGGCCCGCGCTCGATCGCGTACTCCCGGATGATCACGCGGCGGTTCGCGGGGTGGTTGGCGAGCTCGTCGGCCTGGAGCAGCCCGATGATGTTGAGGTTGAGGAACAGCGCGCCGAACAGGACCAGGGCGACGCCCCCAAGGCGGTGGATCTGGCGCGTCATGAGCGCGACCGTCGCCTGAGCGCGCCCGCGGCGGTGTGCCCGAGGGCGGCGCCACGTGACTCGTGGCTGATGCGCAGCAGGAGCGCGAGCAGCAGGTAGTTGGACAGCAAGGACGAGCCGCCGTAGGACACGAAGGGCAGGGTGATCCCCGTCAGGGGCAGGAGCCGGGTCAGGCCACCGATGATCAGGAAGGTCTGCAGGGCGAGCAGGCTCGTCAGGCCGGTCGCGAGCAGGCTGGAGAACTCGTCCCGAGCGGTCTGTCCGATGCGCAGTCCCCGGACCACCAGCGTGAGGAACAGCAGCAGGATGGCCGTCGCGCCCAGCAGACCGAGCTCCTCGCCGATGACCGAGAAGATCGCGTCGGTGGCGGAGAACGGGATGTCCTGTGGCCGACCGAAACCGAGCCCGGTGCCGGTCAGGCCACCGGTGGCCAGCGCGAACAGGCTCTGTGCGAGCTGGTAGCCGGCGCCGGACACGTCCGCCCAGGGATCGAGCCAGATGCTCATCCGCACCCGGACGTGACCGAAGAGCTGGTAGGCGATGGTCGCGCTGATCGCGAACGCGACGGCCCCGAGGGCGGGGTAGGCGAGCCGGCCCGTCGCGACGTACAGCATCGCGACGAAGGTCCCGAAGAACAGCAGGGCGGAGCCGAGGTCGCGCAGGCCGACCATGATGAGCAGCGCCGTGCCGGTGGCGACCAGCAGAGGGGCGAGGTGCCGGGGTGCCGGCAGCAGCAGGGGACCGAACCGGTAGGTCGCGACCGACAGCAGCGCGCGGTTGCGCTCCAGGTAGGCGGCGAGGAAGACGACCATCGTGAGCTTCGCGAGCTCGCCAGGCTGGAAGCGCATCCCGGCGACCTCGACCCACAACTGGGCACCGTTGATGACCCCAGCGGTGATGCCGGGCACCAGGGGCGCGAGCAGCAGCACGATCGTCGCGAGCGCGAAGGTGTACTGGAAACGGCTCAGCACCCGGACGTCACGCAGCACGAGCAGGACGAGGCAGAAGGCCCCGACCGAGACCGCGGTCCAGACCGCTTGGGCCGCGGCCAGCTCGCTACCGGTCGCCAGGTCGACGCGCTGGACGAACACGAGCCCGATGCCGTTGAGCAGGAACACGGTCGGCAGGAGGGTGGGGTCCGCGTCCGGGGCCGTGGCCCGGACCGCGAGGTGGGCCACGATCGCGATGACCGCGAGGGCGAGCCCGGTGATGAGCGTGGCGGGCGGCAGCTCGCGGGAGGTGGACCACCCGAGCAGGATCCCCGCTGCGGAGGACAGGATCACCGCACCGGCCAGGAGCCTGGCCTCGGTGGCTCGTGGATCGTCCCCGGCGACCACCGACGCTGCGGTCATGCGTCGCTATCCGGCGCTTGCTCGTCGGCCCCCTCACCGTCACGTTCCCTGAGCGGGATGTTGCGCACGATCGCCCGCGCGTCGCCGAGGTCCGCGGCCGGCCGACCGGCCTCGAGCTGCGGCTGGTACCACAGCGGGATGTCGTCGAGCGTCAGCTCGGAGCGTTCCGTGACCCGGTACAGCTCGAAGGGTCCGAGCTCGCGGTTGATGCCCTCGAAGATCACGACCTGCGCGCCGTCCAAGCCGACGAAGTAGCTGCGGGAGAGCAGGAACTGCGTCCCGCCGAACAGCAGCCCGCCGATGATCGCGAGCGCGAGCACGATCACGGTGGCACGGCCGAGGATCGTCCCGACCGAGCGGCGCTCGGGGTCCTCCGGTTCACCACCGAAGGGTCTATCACGGGTGAGCGAGGCGTAGCGACCCATCTCGCCGGCCCACGGGCGGTCGTCGGACTCAACGCGGCTGGAGATCGTGATGGTGTTGGACCGGCTCGGCTCGGCACCGTCGGGGTCCTCGTAGCGCAGCAGCAGCACGGTGATGTTGTCCGGGCCGCCCGCCTCGTTCGCCCGATCGATCAGGGCCGTCACGGCCGCGTCGGGATCCTCGGTCTCCTGCAGGATGCCGGCGATGACCTCGTCCTCGACCACCCCGGTCAGCCCGTCCGAGCACAGCAGGAGCTGGTCGCCGGCCTGCAGCTCGAGGGTCATCGAGTCGACGTCGACGTCCCACGAGACCCCGATCGCCCGGGTGATGACGGAGCGCTGCGGGTGGTGCTGCGCCTCCTCGCGCGTGATCTGGCCCTCGTCGACGAGGTGCTGGACGAGGGTGTGGTCGTCGGTGAGCTGGCTGAACTGGCCGTCGCGCAGCAGGTAGGCCCGCGAGTCCCCGACGTGGGCGACGTGCAGCCGCCGGCCCTCGACCAGGGCTGCCGTCAGGGTGGTCCCCATCCCGCGGTAGTCCGGGTTGGCGGTGGCCAGCTCCGAGACCCGCTCGTTGGCGGCGACCACCGCCTCCTTCAGCGCGGTGACCGCTGCCGCGTGGTCGGGGAAGATGCGCCCGTCGAGCTGCTCGAGGGGCTCCAGCGCGGTGGCGGAGGCGACCTCACCGGCGAGGTGGCCACCCATGCCGTCAGCGACCGCGTACACGCTGTCGCGGATCAGCAGCGCGTCCTCGTTGCCCTGACGTACCCGTCCGACATCGCTGCGTCCCGTCGCCACGAGACGCCTCATCGGCGCACCTCGATGCGGGTCTTTCCGACACGGATCTGGTCACCCACGGTCAGCGGGGTCGGGCGGGTGACCTTGGCGCCGTTCAGGAAGGTGCCGTTGGTCGATCCGAGGTCGCGTACCGACCAGCTGCCGTCGTCCGGCAGCACCTCGGCGTGCTCGTCGGAGACGTAGACGTCGTCGAGGTTGACGTCCGCTGAGGGCCCCCGACCCAGGATGACCCCGTGCCCGCGCAGCGGGACCACGACCGGACGACCGTTGGGGGTGTGGACGGCGAGCTCCTTCGGTAGGCGGCGGGAGCGGCGGTTCGGCTCCGAAGGGGTGGCGACGGCGGGACGGGGGGTGGCCGACGTCGGGGTCCGGCGGGCCGGAGCGAGTTCCGCGGCGAACACCCGCACGGTACGGGCAACGAACAGGTAGAGGAGCGCGAGCAGCGCGAACTTCAGCAGCGTCAACAGCTCGATCGGCACGTCAGCCCCCCACGAGCTCGAGGAGCACGTCCCCGAGTTCGATCTGGTCACCGGGGCTGATCGGGTGTTCGGCGGCGCGGCGACCGTTCACCTTGGTGCCGTTCGTGGAGCCGAGGTCGACCACCCACCAGCGATCCCCACGCCGGACGAACGCGGCGTGCTCGCGCGAGACCGTGCTGTCGGCGATGGTCAGGTCACAGCGGTCCAGCCGCCCGGCGGTGAGCCGGGTGCCGTGGAGGTCCAGCGTCCTGCCGACGCTGCTCTGCGCCCGTCGCACGACGAGGTGGTGGCGGGCGACGGCAGGGCCGGCGACGACCTGGGTGAGATCGAAGGCGCTGCGTCCGTCCGCCTCGGAGCGGTCCGGTGCGGGGGTGACCGGGCCGCTGACAGGGGCACCTGGTGCGGCGGCCATGGGGGTCGATGGGGGCGGGGTGTCTACAGCCTCGACCCGACCCGTGAGGCGGAAGCGACCGAGCTTGACGGCATCGTCCACGACGATGCGGGCCTTGGCCGGCCCCCGGAGCAGCCAGCCACGCTCCCCGGCGGTACGGACCACCACCTCCGCGAGCTCGCGGGGGAGGGAGGCGCCGAAGCCCTCGAGCCGCTCGTGGTCCTTCGGTCCGACCGTGATGCGGTAGACGTTCGGGACGACGATGCCGTCGGCCGTAACGTGCTGGTTGTCCTCGGCGTAGCGCTGCACGGCCTTGGCGAGCTCGATCGGCTGGATGCCGGAGCGGAACGCGCGCGAGAAGAAGCCCTCTACGGCACCTTCGAGGCGCCGCTCGAACTCCTGGAGCACGCCCATGGATCTCCACCGTGCCGGTGCTGTCGCGGGTCGGGCCGACCCGGACGCCGTCGCGCCGGGAGACCCGGCGACCATCCGCCGACAGGGGCTCTCGCAACGCGCGACGGTGGCCACGGGCGAGGGTAGCCCAGCAGGTTCGCGCAGCGACCCGTCCGAACGGAGGCTCCCGGGCAGCCGGGACACCGACGAGGCGCGCGTTGGCCCCCTGCTCAGCGCGTTGGTACAGTCCCCGCTTCACCCGGGCGGGTGGCGGAATTGGCAGACGCGCACGGTTCAGGTCCGTGTGTCCTTATGGACATGGGGGTTCAAGTCCCCCCTCGC
>JBKHDS010000221.1:0-4422 GCA_046541215.1 Nitriliruptoraceae bacterium | reverse complement strand
CAGCAGCGCCGCGGCGTGGTGGGTCGGCGGGTCCACCAGACCGAGCCGCACCGCGGTCACCACCGCGAGGGTGCCCTCGCTGCCGACCACCTCGTCCAGCGCCGCCGGGTCGTCCACGACCTCCGCGCGACCGTCGGCGCGGACCACCTCGAGGCCGCGGACCTGGGCGCGGGTGCTGCCGTAGCGCAGGACGTGGATGCCGCCGGCGTCGGTCGCGACCGTGCCTCCGATCGTGGCGCTGTCGCGGGCGGCGAGGTCGACCGGGTAGGCCAGCCCCACCGCGGCCGCGTGGGCCTGGACGGCGGCGAGCCGGGCGCCGGCACCGACCGTGACCTCGCGGCGGTCGACGTCGACGGCGCCGAGCGCGTCCAGGCGGGTGCAGACCAGCACGACCTCCCCACCACGCGGCACGCCGCCACCGACCAGACCGGTGTTGCCTCCCTGTGGCACGACCGCCACCCCGTGGGCGGCGCAGGCGGCCAGCACCCCTGCCACCTCCCCCACCGTGCCGGGCCGCACGACCGCCCGCGCCGTTCCGCCCCACCGACCGGTCCAGTCGGTGGTGAAGGCGGCGGTCGCGTCCGGATCGACCAGCACGTGCGCCGGGCCGACCTCGGCACGCAGGGCGCGGACGAGCGGGTCGGTGCTCACGCGGTCAGCCGGTCCACGGCGGCGTCCAGGAGGAACCAGCCACGCTCGCTGCACCGCAGCCGCCCGCAGGCGATCTCCACCAGGCCCGCCTGAAGGGCGTCCTCCAGCGCCAGCGGCGCGATCGGCGGGAGGTCGGCGGGGTGCACTCCCTCGCGCACCCGCAGGCCGAGCAGCAGCCGTTCGACGGCGCGCTGACGGTCGTCCAGCACCTCGCTGCCGGCGAGCGGGCTCGCGCCACTCCCCCACGGGGCCGCGCCGGCCTGCTCGACGGCGTGCACGTAGCGGGGCGTGGAGCGGCGGCTCCACCACCGCCGGCCGGCGAGGTGGCCGTGGGCGCCGGCGCCGACGCCGAGGTAGTCGCCGTGCCGCCAGTACAGGAGGTTGTGGCGGCTGCGGGCGGCGGCACCCCGGGCGAGGTTGGAGACCTCGTAATGGGTGAAGCCACCGGCCCCCAGCACCCGGCCGAGGGTCTCGAACCGTCGGGCCTGGGTGTCCTCGTCGACGTCGGCGAGGGCGCCCCGGTCCCGCCGGCGCCCGAAGGGTGTGCCCTCGTGGACCGTGAGCGCGTAGGCCGAGACGTGGTCGACCGGTGCGGTCACCACCCGGGCGAGGGTGGCCTCCCACTCGGCGTCGGTCTCGCCGGGCGTGCCGTAGATGAGGTCGAGGCTGACCTGGCGCACCCCCGCGGCCCGGGCCGCGGCCGCGAGCTCCAGCGGTGCCTCGGGGCCGTGGCGGCGCTCCAGGGTGGTGAGCACGTGTGGGGTGAAGGACTGCGCCCCGATCGACAGGCGGGTCACGCCGGCAGCGACCAGGGTGTCGAGCAGTTCCGGGCTCGCGGTCTCCGGGTTGGCCTCGACGGTGACCTCGGCGTCGGCGGCGACGTCCAGTGCCCGCCGCACCGCGACGAGCACCCGTGCCAGCTGTCCCGGCGCGAGCAGGGTCGGGGTGCCGCCGCCGAGGTAGATGCTGGTCACCTCGGGCCAGTCCGACGGCACCGCGGCGTCGGCGGGGGCGTGGGCGCGGGGGCCGGCGGCGACCTGCCGGTCGAGGTCGGCCACCAGCGCGGCGACGTAGCGCTCCTCGAGGTCGGTGCGCCGGGGCGCCTCGAGCCGGCCCACCTCAGCGACCGCGAAGTCGCAGTAGCCGCAGCGGTGGTGGCAGAAGGGCACGTGCAGGTACACCCCGAAGCCCGCCCGCGGCCCGGACTCGACCGGGTCGGTGAGCCAGGCCCGGCCGTCCCGCAGGCTCGCGAGCGTCACCTCGCCGGGGTCCTCACACGCCGTCCCAGGGGTCGACGGCGAGCCGGCCGCGGACCTCCTGGACGAGGTCGGCGTCGGCGGTGGCGGCCAGCAGCCGGCCCGGGAACCGCGACACCTCGTGGAGAGCCCGCATGCGGTGGCAGTCCTCCACGAGCAGGAACAGCGCCGCCTCGCCCTCCTCGAGCGACTCACCCATGCGCTTCATCTCGTCGTCGTCGATGCCGAAGTCGCGCAGCTTCGCGAACAGGCCTCCGGCGGCCGCCCCGAGCGCCCCGCCCACCAGCGGCCCGCCCGGCCCGAGGAACAGCCCGGCGAGGATGCCGATCCAGGCCCCGCCGACCGCACCCTGGGAGGGCGAGACGTCCTTGGTCTGGGTGATGCGCACCTTGCCGCGGACCTTGGCCACGACCGCGGCGTCCTCGAGCTTCAGCTGCGAGCGGGCGACCAGCCGCATCGCCGCGAGCAGGGCCTCCTGCGCACGCAGCGTGGAGTCGAAGGCGAAGGCCCACAGGTCCGCGTCGGAGCCCTCGGGCACGGCCCGGGCGTGGGCGACCACCGCCTCCTCGTCGGCGGTGAGCACCTCGGTGGGGTCCACCTGCTCGATCGCACCGGTGGGTTGCTGCTGCTCCGTCACGCTCCGGCCTCCTGCTCCCGTGCCGGCCAGGCTACGTCGGCGGGCCCGCTCGTGCAGCCGTCGCGGGCTGCCGAGGCAGCGCGGACCCGCCGCCGCTCGTGGCCCGCCCCCGCCGCTCGGGCTCACTCGCCCCCGATCGGCGCGCTCGTGCGCAGCGCGGAGACGAAGGCCTCCTGGGGCACCTCGACCGACCCCACGGACTTCATCTTCTTCTTGCCTTCCTTCTGCTTCTCGAGCAGCTTGCGCTTGCGTGAGACGTCCCCGCCGTAGCACTTGGCGAGCACGTCCTTGCGCCGTGCCTTGATCGTCTCCCGGGCGATGATCTTCGACCCGATGGCCGCCTGCACCGGCACGTCGAACAGCTGGCGCGGGATCAGCTCCTTGAGCTTCTCGGTCATCGACCTGCCGAAGGCGTAGGCCTCGTCGCGGTGGACGATGGCGCTGAAGGCGTCCACGGGCTCGCCGTTGAGCAGCACGTCGACACGGACGAGGTCGGCCGGCTGGTACTCGCCGACCTCGTAGTCCAACGAGGCGTACCCGCGGGTCCGGGACTTCAGCTGGTCGAAGAAGTCGGTGATGATGCCGGCGAGCGGGAGCTGGTAGCGCAGCTCGACGCGCTCCTCGGTGAGGTAGTCCATGGCCGTCATCGTCCCGCGCCGCCCCTCGCACAGCTGCATGACCGGACCGACGTAGGCGGTGGGGGTCAGGATCATCGCCTGGACCGTCGGCTCGCGGATCTCGGCGATCCGGTTGGGCTCGGGCAGGTCCTGGGGGTTCGCGACCTCGACCACCCTCGCCGCTCCGGTCTCCGGGTCGGTGACGCCCTCCAGGGTGACCCGGTAGCGCACGCTCGGGGCGGTCGTGACGAGCGGGATCGAGAACTCCCGGTCGAGCCGCTCGGTGACGATCTCGAGGTGGAGGAGGCCGAGGAACCCGCACCGGAACCCGAAACCGAGCGCCGCGGAGGTCTCGGGCTCGTAGGAGAAGGACGCGTCGTTCAGCCGCAGCTTGTCCAGGGCGTCGCGCAGCTGCGGGAAGTCGTCGGAGTCGATCGGGTACAGCCCGGAGAACACCATCGGCAGCGGCTCGCGGTAGCCGGGCAGCGGCGGCACGGTGCGCGCCCCCCGTCCCGCCAGGGTGATGGTGTCCCCCACCTTGGCCTCGCTGACCTCCTTGATCGCGGCCGAGAGCACCCCCACCTCCCCGACGCCGAGCGCGTCGATCGGGGTCTCCTCCGGCGCGTGCACCCCGAGGTCGTCGATCTCCCCCTCGAAGCCGGTGGCGAGCAGGCGGATCCGGTCCCCGCGCTTGAGCTGGCCATCGACGACCCGGAAGTACACGAGCGTCCCGCGGTACGGGTCGTACATCGAGTCGAAGATCAGCGCCCGGGTCGGTCCCGTCTCGACCCCGCGCGGTGGCGGCACACGGTCCACGATCGCGTCCATGACCGCGGCGACCCCTTCGCCGGTCTTGGCGGAGATGCGCAGCACGTCGTCCGGGTCACCACCGATGATCGAGGCGATCTCACGGGCGATCTCGTCGGGGCGGGCGGCCGGTAGGTCGATCTTGTTCAGGACCGGGATGATCTCCAGGTCCGCCTCGAGCGCGAGGTAGAGGTTCGCGATCGTCTGGGCCTCCATGCCCTGGGCGGCGTCCACGAGCAGCACCGCCCCCTCGCAGGCGTTCAGCGCCCGGGACACCTCGTAGGAGAAGTCGACGTGACCGGGGGTGTCGATGAGGTTGAGGAGGTACTCCTCAGCCGCGTCGCCGAGCGGGCGGTAGGGCAGCCGGGCCGTCTGCGCCTTGATGGTGATGCCGCGCTCGCGCTCGATGTCCATCTTGTCGAGGTACTGGGAGCGCATGGACCGCTCGTCGACC
>JBKHDS010000220.1:0-4431 GCA_046541215.1 Nitriliruptoraceae bacterium | reverse complement strand
GTCTGCGCGCTGGACCCGGCCCGGCGGTAGGTCAGGGTGTAGGCACCGGGCGGCAGGTCATCGAACCCGTAGGCCCCCGGCGGCAGGTCGCTGCTGAGGGTCCGCCGCTCCGCCTCGTCCCCCTCGAGCACGATCTCCACCCCGCCGATGGGCTGCCCGTCGACGTCGACGACCCGGCCCGCGACGGACGCGGTCGCGCGGACCAGGGCCGCGTCGACGTCGAGCTGGCTCGCCTCGACCCCGCCCGGCAGCGCGATGGACGCGGCCTGCGGGACGTAGCCCTCGGCCTCGAAGATGACCGTGTACTCCCCCGGTGCCGGCAGGTCACGGGCCAGCCAGCGACCGACCTCGCCGGTGCTCAGGCTCACGGTGCTGCGGGTCACCTCGGCGCCCTCGACCGTGACGTCCACCCCCCCGAGCGGTGTCCCGTCGGCGGTGGTGACGCGGCCCCCGAGCTCGCCGAGCGCGCCGCTGAGGACCACCGTGACGTCGTCGCGCTGCTGGGAGGCTTCGAGCTGCACGGTCAGCGACTCCGTCCCGAAGCCCTCGGCGGACACCGCCAGGGTGTAGGTCGAGGGCGTCGGCAGGTCACGCACCTCGAAGGTGCCGGCGTCGGCCTCGCCGCTGAGCGTGCGGGTGACCAGCTCCGTGGTGCCGTCGGTCACCTCGACGAGGGCGTTGGGGACGGGCTCCCCGTCGCTGCCGACCACCTGCCCGGCGAGACGGCCGTCGCCCCGACGTAGCACGAACCGCAGGTCCTCGCGTTGCTCGCCCGGCTCGAGGGTGACGGTGGCGGTCTGGGTGGCGAAGCCCTCCTTGCGGACCACCACCTCGTAGGTCGCCGGGGTGGCGAGCTCGGGCAGCAGGAACGCCCCGGTGTCATCCACCTCGACGGTGACCACGTCCGCGGCGATGGGGTCCAGCGCGGAGCCTTCGAAGGCGGAGGCGGGGAGACGGGCGGTGACCTGCGCGCCGGCGACGTCCGCGCCGACCACCTGTCCGGTCACCGAGCCCGGCTGGCCGGCCAGCACGACGTCCAGGCCCCCGAGGTCCTCGCCGGCCCGGATCGTCACCGTCTCGGCGCCGTCGACCTGAGCGGCGGACGGGTACCACACCCGGCTGAAACCGGCCGCCTGGACGCGCAGGAGGTACTCGCCCGGCGGGACGTTCGCGAGCCGGAAGGCACCGGAGGCCGTGGTCACCGCCGTGGACCGGGCCAGCGTCGGTGACCCCGGGTCGAACAGTTCGATCACCGCGCCGTCGATCGGGGCGCCGGTCGCGGAGGAGACGCTGCCGCTGACCGCCGGGGACGCCGCGCGGATCCCGAGGGCGTCCTCCTCACCCAGGCCCTGACGGAGCAGGCGCTCGTTGGCTTCCGCGCGCTCGGCGACGTTGTTGAAGCTCCACAGGATCACGAGGGCGAACAGGGTCACGACCGCGAGGAGCCCGAGCAGGGCCACGGCACGGCGGCCGATGCGGGGCTTGAGCAGCAGCATCGCGGTGCTGACGGCCTTGACCTCGCCCGCCGAGGTCGTCAGCTCCAGCGTGCGCACCAGCGGCGTGCCGAACCAGGGCCGCGGCCCGCTCGCGGTGGCCTGGATCTGGATCTGCTCGCCCGGCAGCAGACGGGCACGCGACGGGTCGAAGCGCACCTCGACCTTGCGCTCGGGTTCCTGGCCGAGGAAGCGCAGGTCCAGGACGGTGTTGCCGGTGTTGACCGGGGTCAGCACGAAGGTGCCGGAGCGCCCCACGGTGAGCGTGGCCGGCTCCACCTGCTGCTGCAGGCCGGGGTGGGCGGGCAGGACCAGGTCGAGCGCGGCGGTGGCACTGACCAGGGGGTCGTCGTACTGGGTGACCGCGATCCCGATCCGTCGGCGCCCAGCGGGGAAGTCCTCGGGCAGGGTGAGGGTGATCTCCGCCCGACGGCGCTCGTCGGGGAACAGGTCGATGGTGTGGGCGGGCAGCTGTGCGTACGCCGGGTCGAGCCCGAGGACCTCGAGCCGGTAGGAGCGGATCACCGTGTCGAGGTTGGTGACCTCCACCTGCACCACCGCGGTGCGGCCGTCGACGAGCACGACCTCGTGGACGTCGAGGTCGATGCGGACCAGCCCGCTCGCGGTGCGGCGCGGCATCCCGGTCATCCGGCGCCCACCTCCAGGCGCACGTCGCGGGTCGAGCCCGCGGTGACCTCCTCGAGCGCGGTCAACTCCGCGCCGTCGGGGGTCCGGACGGTGATCGTGTAGCTGCCCGGCCTGAGGTCGCCGACGCTGAACCGACCCTCGCGGTCGGCCGGGGCGGAAGCGGTGGTCGTGGTGCGCTCCTCGGCGCCGTCGGAGACGGCCACCTCGGCGCCCGCGACCGGCGCGCCGCCGGCGTCGACGACGAGCCCGGTGAGACGGCCGCTGGTGGGCGTCAGCACCAGGTCGGCCTCCACCTCCGGGGTGTCGGGTGTGATCGAGACCTGGGTCGTCTGCCGGCCGTACCCCTCGAGGCTCGCGGTGACGGTGTAGATCCCTGGCAGGGGCAGGCCCGGGAGCCGGAAGGTCCCGACCGCGCCGGAGGTCAGCGTGTCCGTCTCGGCCGTGGTGCCACCGCCGGCGACCGTGACGGTCGCCCCACCGAGCGGCTGTCCCGCCGCGTCGCGGACGCTGCCCACGACCGTTCCCGCGGCGTCGTTGAGGATGACGGTGAGGTCGCGGACCGACTCCCCCGGCTCCAGCCGGACCCCCAGGGTCTCGGTGGAGAAGCCCTCCGCGCTGACGGTCAGCAGGTAGGTCCCCGGCGTCGCGAGCTCGGGCAGCTCGAAGGTGCCGATCTCCCCGGCGGTCGGCGTGGTGGTGGCGAGCTCGGTGTCGCCGCCCTGGACGACGAGCTCCGCGCCCCCGATCGGGGAGCCGTCGCGATCCTGCACGAGCCCCGCGATCGCGCCCGGGGCGGCCGGGAGGCGGACGGTGCTGAGGACGAGCTCCTCGCCGGCCGCCACCGCCTCGACGCTCTCCACCGGGGCGTACCCGTCGGCCTCGTAGACCACCCGGTAGGTAGCCGGCGCGACGAGCCCGGCGGCACGCCACACCCCGTCCTCATCGGTGGTGATCTCCACCGGCGTCACCGTGCCGACCACGTCCAGCGGGGTGAGCTGCACGGTTGCGGGCACTGCGGTGCCGTCGCTGGCCACGACCGAGCCACCGAGCGAGGCGGTGGTCCCCGGGAGCACGATCCGGCCGGCGTCGATCGGCTCGGTCGAGCCAACCGAGAGCTGCTCGGCCTCCTCGGCCAGCGCCACCCCCGGCCACCACTGCGTGGCGAACCCCTCGGCACGGAACCGCAGCCGGTAGCGGGCGGGGAGCAGGCCAGCTAGCTCGTAGGTGCCGTCGTCGTCGGTCGCGGTGGCGGTCACGAGCTCCCCGCGGACGTCGAACACCTCGACGCTGACCCGGGGCACGGGACCCTCGGTGCTGTCGGCGAGGACCGACCCGGTGACCTGGCCTCCGGCGACGGCCGGGTTGAGATCACCGAGGCCGATGCCGGTGGTGAAGGTGGCGGGCGCGGACTTCGTTGGCTCAGCCGGACCGAGCGCACGCGTCACGCCGAAGACCATCGCCGCGGCCCACAACGCGACGATCAGCAGCAACGTCAGCACCGTGATCACGCCCGGGGTGAGGATCGCACGCTGCACGAACCGCGCCTCGGCGCTCTCCTGGAGCGAACCGGCCTCGGCCCGCACGGTGAGCACGTGCTCGCGGGGCGCACCGGTCCAGGGACGCTTGTGGCTGACGACCAGGGTGGCGAAAGCCTCCTGGTCGACCCGCACGTCGAGCTTGCGGACCGGGAGGTGGAGCTCGAGCACCCGGTCGGCGTCGGTGGCCTGCAGGACGACGTCCAGCGGGGTGTTGCCGGTGTTGCGCACCTGCAGATCGAAGCTCGCGCGCTTGCCCCCGGTGCGCACCGGCGGCTCGACCTCGAGCTGCATGGCCGAGGTGCTCGGCACGGCGACCGTCAGGGCGAGCTCGGCAGGCACGGTGGTGCCCGAGGCGCCCACCACCCGGACGATGCCCTCGTGGGTGCCGGCCGGCAGGGTGCGGTGGAAGACGACCTCGAGGTCCACACGCGCGGTCTCGTCCGGGAACAGGGTCAGGACGCCGGGCCGCTGCACGACGGACTCGGGCAGCAGCGCGAGCAGGTCCACCTCGATGGTCTCGATCACCTCGGAGGTGTTGTGCACCTGCACCGTGAGCTGGACCGGCTGCCCGGGCACGGCCGTGACCGCAGGCGTGAGCAGATCCGCACGCAGCACCGGCCGCACCTCGACCTCGTCGAGCTGGGGCGGCGAGCCGAGCTGCTCGGTCCGGTCGTAATCAGCCATCGCGACCCGCCGGGGGTGCGGCGTCCGTGGGCGTCCCCCGGGCAGGCTCGGGCGGCACGATCGTGACC
>JBKHDS010000219.1:0-4443 GCA_046541215.1 Nitriliruptoraceae bacterium | reverse complement strand
CGAGCCGCTCCGGCCAGCCCAGCGCGAGCTGGATCGGCAGGCGCATGTCCGGCGGGGACAGCTGCGCGATGGTCGAGCCGTCCCGGAAGGTGACCATGGCGTGCACGACCGACTGCGGGTGGACGACCACGTCGAGACGGTCCAGGGCGACGTCGAAGAGCAGGTGCGCCTCGAGGACCTCGAGCCCCTTGTTCACCAGGGTCGCCGAGTTGACCGTGATGACCGGACCCATCGACCAGGTGGGGTGCTGCAACGCCTCGGCCGGGGTCACCGACCCGAGCTCGCTCCGGCGCCGGCCACGGAACGGCCCGCCGCTGGCGGTCAGCACGAGCCGGTCGACCTCGGCCCGGCGCCCCGCGCGCAGGCACTGCGCGAGCGCCGAGTGCTCGGAGTCCACCGGGATCAGGGCCGCTTCCCGACCCCCCGCGCGTTCGGCGGCGGCGACCACCAGGGGGCCGCCGACGATGAGGCTCTCCTTGTTCGCCAAGGCGACCGGCGTGCCGGCCTCCAGCGCGGCGAGGGTGGGCGCGAGCCCGATCGCACCGGTGATCGCGTTGAGGACGAGGTCCGCCTCCCGGCTCGCGAGCCTGGTGGCGGCCTCGGGGCCGTCCAGCACCTCGAGGTGCGGGGCGAGGTCGCGTAGCCGCCGCGCCGCCTGCCGGTCGGCCACGGCGACGACGCCGACGCCGTGCGCGGCCGCCTGGCTGGCGGCGCGATCCACGTCCCGGCCGACGGCCAGACCCGTCAGCTCGAAGCGCTCCGGGTGTGCCGCCACCACCTCGACGGCCTGCCGACCGATCGAGCCGCTCGCGCCGAGCAGGACGATGCGGCGCCGGCTCACGTCGGCACCTGCGGGAGGCCGGGAGCGCCTGCGGCGTCGATGCGCTCGGCCGCCCCGACGGCGGCGGGCAGCCGCGTCCCGGCACCGAGGGTGTAGGAGGCCAGCAACTGACCGCAGGCCGCGTCCGCGTCCCGACCCCGGGTGTCGCGCAGGGTGACGGTGGCACCGCGCTGGGTGACCCGGTCCACGAAGGCCCGGGTACGCGCCGCGGTCGGCTCCTTCCACCGCACCCCCGGCGTCGGGTTCATGGGGATGACGTTCACGTGGGCCCGGAGCCGCCGAGCGATCGCGCCGAGCCGGTCGGCCTGCTCCTCGTCGTCGTTGACGTCCCCGATCAGGCACCACTCGATGCTCACGCGCCGGTTGGTGGCACGCCGGTAGGCGGCCATGGCCTGCTCCACCTCGGCGAGCGGGTGCTGGCGGTTGACCGGGACGAGGTCGTCGCGCAGCCGGTCGGTGGCGGCGTGCAGCGAGACCGCCAACGTCACCGGCAGGCCGAGCGCGGCGAGCTTGGTGATCCCCGGGGTGAGCCCCACGGTGGAGACGGTGATGTTCCGCGCCGAGAGGTGGAAGCCCTCCGGGTCGTGCAACCAGCGCACCGTCGCCAGGGTCGCCGGCAGGTTCGCGAGCGGCTCCCCCATCCCCATGAACACCACGTTCGTGACCCTCGAGGGCGCCCCGGCAGGCAGCTGCTCCGCGCCGATCGCGCCCGAGCGCAGGGCGGCGTCGGCGACCACGACCTGCCGCACGACCTCACCGGCGGTGAGCTGGCGACGGAACCCGGCCTGTCCGGTGGCGCAGAAGGGGCAGCCCATGGCGCACCCGGCCTGGGTGGAGATGCACACCGTGGCCCGGTCGGGATAGAGCATGAGCACGGTCTCGATGGCCTCGCCGTCGGGGAAGCGCAGCAGCAGCTTGTGGGTGTGGCCGTCGTCGGCGACGGTGTGGGCGACGAGTTGTGGCCGGGCAGGAGCGAAGCGCGCCGCCAGGGCGGTCCGCAGCCCCGCCGGCAGATCGGTCATCTCGCTCGGGTCGTCCACCCCACGGACGAGCCAGGCGCGCAGCTGGTCGGCCCGGTAGCGCGGCTGGCCGAGGTCGGCGACGAGCGCCTCGAGACCGGCGCGGTCGAGGGCGTACGGGTCGAGGGTGTCGGCGGTCGCTGCCGCCGACCCTGGCAGCACGGCGGCGGTGGTCGGGGGGGGTTCGCTGGACACGGGACCTCGGCGACGCGGCGCGAAGGGACCGGGCGAGGGTACGGCAGCGCGAGGGGCGGACCGCGGCCGGCTGGCCCCTGCGCTGCAGCGCCGCGGCCCGCCGGCGGGCTCACGTCAGGAGCGCGAGCCCGTAGAACGCCACCGGCAGCGCGAACAGGATCCCATCGACCCGGTCGAGCACACCCCCGTGCCCGGGCAGCACCGCCCCGAGGTCCTTGACCCCGAGGTCGCGCTTGACCATCGACTGCACGAGGTCACCGAGGAAGCCGGCGCCACCCGCGGCGAGCGCGACGACCGCCCCCGTCACCGGCGTGAAGGTCTCCCCGAGCCGGGGCAGCACCAGCGCCGCGAGCAGCGCCGCGACGGCCAGGCCGCCGAGCAGCCCCTCCCAGGACTTGCCCGGGCTGACCGACGGAACGACCTTGTGGCGGCCGAAGGGGACCCCGAAGGCGTAGCCCCCGATGTCGGTCACGATCACCGCCCCGATCACCGCGAGGACGACCACCGCACCCTCCGGCCGGTCCGCGAGCCGCGGGGCGTAGGACGCGAACAGCCCGATCCACAACCCGAAGAACGCCGTGAGCCCGAGCGTGCGGGTGACCTCGGTCCGGTCACGATCGACGAGCAGCCACAGGAACGCGGTCACGAGCAGCAGGGCCATGCCGATCACCTGGCCCGACCCGCCGAGCAGCAACGCCCCCACGACGCTGGCGACGATGCCGAGCAGGAGCGGGACGAGCAGGATCCGCTGCCCGACCCCGTCGAGGACCTGTGCCACCTCGACGGCGGCGGTGCCGGCGAGCACGACGATGACGGCGGTGAGCGCCTCCGGTCGCCAGAACAGGGCGGCGAGGAAGACGACGGCGAGCAGGACCCCGACGGCGATGGCGACCGGCAGGTTCCGGCCGCCCACCATGCCACGGGGCGCGCTGCTCGGGATCGGAGCCTCCATCTCGGAGCGCGTCGCCGGACGCCGGCTCAGACCTCGAGGAGCTCCTGCTCCTTGCCCTCGAGCGCCTTGTCGATCCGGGCCACGTGCTCGGCGGTGATCGTCTCGAGCTTCTTCGTGTAGCGCTCGTGCTCGTCCTTGCCGACCTCGCCGTCGTCCTCGAGCTTCTGCATCGCGTCGCGCGCGTGGCGGCGGATGTTGCGGACCGCGATCCGACCGTCCTCCGCCGCGTGCTTGGCGAGCTTGATGTACTCCTTGCGCCGCTCCTCGGTCAGCTCCGGGAACACGCACCGGATGGTGCCGCCGTCGTTAGCGGGGTTGAGCCCGAGGTCGGCCTCCCGGATCGCCTTCTCGATCGCGTTGACCGAGCTCTTGTCGAAGGGGTTGACCAGCAGCATGCGCGGCTCGGGCACCGAGAAGTTCGCCAGCTGCTGCAGGGGGGTGGGCGAGCCGTAGTACTCCACCGTGATGCGGTGGAGCAGCTGCGGGTTCGCGCGACCGGTGCGGATCCCCGCGAAGTCCTCGCTGACCTTCTCGACGGCCTGGTCCATGCGGTGGCTCGCGTCGGCGATGATCTCTTGGAGGCTCATGGCGCTCTCCTCACAGCGGTCGGTGCGGGTGGGGTCAGGTGGCGGCGGCAGCCGGGGCGGCGTGGACGAGGGTGCCGACGTCCTCGCCCCGCACCACCCGCGAGATGTTGCCCTCGCGCAGCAGTTCGAACACGACGATGGGCAGCCCGTTGTCCATGCACAGCGAGATCGCGGTGGCGTCCATGACCTTCAGGCCCTGGTTGAGCACCGCGAGGAAGTCGATGCGCTCGAATCGGGTCGCGTCCGCGTGCAGCTTGGGGTCTCGGTCGTAGACGCCATCGACCTGGGTGCCCTTGAGGATCGCGTCCGCGCCGATCTCCAACGCGCGCTGGGCCGCGGTGGTGTCGGTGGTGAAGTAGGGCACGCCGAGCCCGGCCGCGAAGATCACCACGCGCCCCTTCTCGAGGTGGCGGACGGCGCGGCGGCGGATGTAAGGCTCAGCGAGCTCCTGCATGGCCACGGCGGTCTGCACGCGCGTCTCGACCCCCTCCTTCTCCAGGGCGTCCTGGAGAGCGAGGGCGTTGATGACGGTGGCGAGCATCCCCATGTGGTCGGCGGAGGATCGGTCCATCCCCGCCGCCGCCGGTGAGTTGCCCCGGAAGATGTTGCCACCGCCGACGACGATCCCGATCTGGGTGCCGTCGCTCGCGCGCAGCTCGCCGATCTCACGGGCGACCTGGCGCACGATCGTCGGGTCGATCCCGCCGCGCACCTCGGGATCGGAGAAGGCCTCACCGGAGAGCTTGAGCAGCACCCGGGTGAGCGGGCTCCGATCTCTCACGCGGCACCTCGAGTGGTCGACGGCTGGTCGGCGAGCCTAGCGGTCCGGGTCAGGCTCCCACCTCGAAG
>JBKHDS010000218.1:0-4517 GCA_046541215.1 Nitriliruptoraceae bacterium | reverse complement strand
TGTCGCGCGTGTTGCGGCGGGTGAAGGCGGGATCGGCCAGGATGCTGGCGCGCACCGTCTCGTCGCCACCCGCTGCGCTCACGAGCGGCCCGCTCCCTCTGGCGCTGGGCACCGCCCCCCGGGCGACCGGCTGGGTGGTCGCACCTGCCGCGGTCAGGGCGGCCACGACGCGGCTCCCGACGTACCCCCCGGCACCAAGCACCGCGACCTGCATGCCCGACCCCTCCTCGCTCCTCGGCAGGCTAGGGCTCCGCCGCGGGTGCGTGACTCGACCGGTCCGGGCTGCGAGGATGACGCCACGGCCCGGCCGTTCCTGCGACGACCGACCGGCTGCGCTCCCCCGTCCCGCTGCGTGAGGTCCACGTTGCCCGCCACCGCACCGACCCTGCCGGAGGACGCCGTGCTGCTGCGACTTCCGGTCACCGGGCGCGGCTGGCCGCGGCAGCTGCCCCGGGTCCCGCGGGGCGCGCGGGTCACCGTCACGGTCGGGCTCGCGACGCTCGTGCCGGCCCCGACCGAGGCCGCCCGGCGTGGCTACCTCGTCGTCGGAGCGGCGAGCGAGTCCCGGCCGATCGGCTCGGTCATCGACGTGCTGGTCCCCGGGGCACTCCGGGAGGCGGCACCGGGCTGGTGGCAGGAGCTGCTCGGCCGCGCCCACCGGGCCTTCGATCTGCGCCTCGGTCCGGTGCAGCAGGTCCTCGGCGCGGAGCTCGCGCTCCATGCCCGCGCCCTCGAGCGCTAGCCGGGAGCGAGCAGGCCGGCTCCACACCCGCACACCCGGGACCGGCCACCCGCCAGGACCGCCCCACAGCGGCCGCATCCGGGCCGCAGCGCGGCCGCTGGCCGTCCGATCGACCAAGTGCTTGCATCCGCTCGCACCTGGCGCGTATTCTTGCAAGCACAGGGCTCACCGCGCTCGGGCGGTGGGGTCCGGAGAGGGGACGGCGTCCACGGTGGGTGCGTCCCGATGATGTCCCCACCCGGCTCCCACGCGGTCCCCTCCCCGGACCCCCACCGGCCCGAGCCCACGAGCCACCTCGACGACCTACCTCGACCCTGAACCGGAGGACACCGATGGCCGAGACCACCGCCACGGACCGTCCCGCCGCCAAGAAGACGGCGAAGAAGACGGCCACGCGCAAGACCAGCACGGCGAGCAGCACGCGCAAGCCCGCCGCGAAGAAGACCACCCGCAAGACGACCGCGAAGAAGACCGCGGCCCGCAAGCCCGCCGCGCCGAAGACCCCCAGCCTGCGTGAGCGCGAACTGAAGGTCATCCTCGAGGATGCCGGCTACGCGACCGCGGGGCTCGTCAACGACGTCGTCAGCTACGCCAAGGCGATCCCGGGCCAGATCGAGCGGCTGCGCGACGACGCGGAGCACCTCGTCGAGGACACCCCGGACCGGCTCAAGGGACTGCGTGAGGTGCCGGAGAAGGCCGAGAAGACCCTGGCCGATCTGCGCAAGCGGCTCGAGAAGGACGCGGACCGCTACCTGAGGAACTTCGAGAAGCGCTTCGACGCCAAGGCCAAGGAGGGCCGCAAGCTCGCCGAGGACGTCCGCAAGGACGAGCGGGTGGACCGGGTGCTCTCCCAGGCCGGGAACGCCCGTTCCCAGCTCAAGGGCGCGTTCACCTCGGTGAGCCGCACGGCCGACGTCGCCGTCGACACCGCCCACAAGCAGGCCGGCACCGTCACCACCCAGGCGAAGGCCACCGCGACCACCGCCCGCAGGGCCGTGGACGAGACCGTGGCGAAGGCCAAGGGGACCGTGACCGCCACGAAGGGGGCCGCCGGGGAGACGCTGGAGGCCACCGAGGAGCAGTTCGAGCACGCCAAGCAGCAGACCAAGGCCGCTGCGACCTCGGTGAAGCGCACCGTGGACGCCGCAGGCGACGCCGCTGGCGACGCCACCAGCTGAGCCGATCCCGCGCCGGTCCCTGCCAGCCGGCGCACCCTGCGGAGCCCGCCCCACGACCAGCGGGGGCGGGCTCCGCCATGTGCACCCGACCGCCAGCACTACCCTGCGAGCGGCCGAGCCACGAGGACACCATGAGCCTGCAGCGTCAGATCGAGGACGACCTCCACGCCGCCATGAAGGCGCGCGACAAGGCCACCACCTCGGCGCTGCGGATGGTCCTGGCCGCGCTGAAGAACCGTGCCGTCGCCGATGGGCTCGGGCCGCAGGGCCAGCTCGAGGACGAGGTCGTCCAGCAGGTGCTCACCACCGAGGTGAAACGCCGGCGCGAAGCCGCGACGGCCTTCGCTGACGCCGGACGTGACGAAGCCGCCGCCGCCGAGCTCGCCGAGGCCAGCCTGTACGAGCGCTACCTCCCGGCCCAGCTCGAGGACGCGGAGCTCGTCGCCATCGTGGACCGGGTCATCGCCGAGCTCGGCGCGGACAGCCCGCGCGCGATGGGGCAGGTCATGAAGGCCACGATGGCTGAGGTAGCCGGGCGGGCCGACGGCAGCCGGGTCTCGGCCCTGGTGAAGCAGCGCCTCACCTCCTGAGCGTGAGCGGCCGCGCGGCCGGCGCCGCGGGCTGCGGTGCCCCACTCCACCGCCCGCCCCACACCCGCGCGCCCCGAGCCCATCCACGAGGCCGGCGCCGCCTAGCATCCCGCGCATGCCGATCCTGACGAGCTCCATCGACCCGAGCTCCGCCGCCTTCCAGCGCAACCGGGCCCACCACCTCGCGCTGCGCGAACAGCTGCGGGCCGCGATCGACCAGGCGGCGCTCGGCGGGCCGGCCGCTGCCCGGCAGCGTCACCTCGACCGGGGCAAGCTGCTCCCCCGCCAGCGCGTCGAGGCGCTGCTGGACCCCGGCAGCCCGTTCCTGGAGCTCTCGCCGCTCGCCGCTCACGGCATGTACGACGACGAGGCACCGGGTGCCGGGCTGCTGACCGGTGTCGGCCGGGTCTCGGGCCGCACCGTGGTGGTCGTCGCCAACGACGCGACGGTGAAGGGCGGCACCTACTACCCGATGACGGTCAAGAAGCACCTGCGGGCCCAGGAGGTCGCGCTGGCCAACCGCCTGCCGTGCGTCTACCTCGTGGACTCCGGTGGCGCGTTCCTCCCGCTCCAGGACGAGGTGTTCCCCGACCGGGACCACTTCGGCCGGATCTTCCGCAACCAGGCGCAGCTGTCGGCGCTCGGCTGCGGCCAGATCGCGGTCGTGCTCGGCTCCTGCACGGCCGGTGGCGCCTACGTCCCGGCGATGAGCGACGAGACCATCATCGTCCGCGAGCAGGGCACGATCTTCCTCGGTGGGCCGCCGCTGGTGAAGGCGGCCACCGGGGAGGAGGTCAGCGCCGAGGAGCTCGGCGGCGGGGAGCTGCACGCCCGCACCTCCGGGGTGGTCGACCACCTCGCCGTCGACGACGCGCACGCGCTCGCGCTCGCCCGTGACGCCGTCGCCACCCTGCCCTCCCGGCCCGCCGCCACCGATCTCGCCACCGAGGGCCTCGCCGACCTCGAGCTCGAGGTGCGCGAACCGCAGCCGCCCGCCTACGACCCCGACGAGGTGTACGGGATCCTCCCCGCCGACGTCCGGCAGCCCTACCCCGTCCGCGAGGTGCTGGCCCGCATCCTCGACGGCTCCCGGCTGCACGAGTTCAAGCCGCTGTACGGGGAGACCCTCGTCACCGGCTTCGCGCACATCCACGGCATCCCGGTCGGGATCGTGGCCAACGACGGCATCCTCTTCCGCGAGTCGGCGCTGAAGGGCGCCCATTTCGTCCAACTCTGTGACCAGCGCCGCATCCCCCTGCTGTTCCTGCAGAACATCGCCGGGTTCATGGTCGGCCGCGAGTACGAGGCCGGCGGCATCGCCAAGGACGGGGCCAAGCTCGTCACCGCGGTGGCCTGCGCCCGCGTCCCGAAGCTGACCGTGATCATCGGTGGCTCCTTCGGTGCGGGGAACTACGCCATGTGCGGCCGGGCCTACGACCCGAGGTTCCTGTGGATGTGGCCCAACGCCCGCATCAGCGTCATGGGTGGCGAGCAGGCCGCGACCGTCCTCGCCACCGTGCGGCGCGACCGCATCGAAGCCGAGGGGGGCAGCTGGGCCGCCGCGGACGAGGAGGCGTTCAAGGACCCCATCCGCGCGACCTACGAGGCCCAGGGCCACCCCTTCCACGCCACCGCCCGGCTCTGGGACGACGGCATCATCGAGCCGGCCGCGACCCGCGACGTGGTCGGGCTCGGCCTCGCGGTGGCCACCGGCGCCCCCATCGCCCCGGTCCGCCGCGGCGTGCTGCGGATGTGAGGGCGCCGATGTTCCGTCACGTCCTGATCGCCAACCGTGGCGAGATCGCCACCCGCATCGTCCGCACCTGCCGTGAGCTCGGCATCGGGACCGTGGCCGTCCACAGCGACGCCGACGCCGACGCCCCGCACGTGCGGGCGGCGGATCGGGCCGTGCGGCTCGGTCCGGCCCCGGCGCCCGCCAGCTACCTCGACGCTGACCGGCTGCTCGACGCGGCCCGGAGCACCGGGTGCGAGGCGGTCCACCCGGGG
>JBKHDS010000217.1:0-4522 GCA_046541215.1 Nitriliruptoraceae bacterium | reverse complement strand
CCCATCTCCGCAGCGTGATCGGCGTAGTTGCGGCCCGCCGCGACGATCTTGGAGGGGAGCACCGGCGCGAGCAGCCGGCACCCCTCGAGCGGGACGCGCTCACCCGTCGCCGCGTGCGCGGCGAAGGGGTGGGGATCGATGACCGCCACCTCGGCGCCTTCCACCAGGCCGTAGCGTGGCGCGCCCTCGTGGACGAACCGGACGAACCGCCGCACCACGGCGCTCACGCCCCCTCCCCCTCCGGCCAGTCGACGCGCAGGATCGCGTGGGTGTAGGCGTCGGAGAGCGCGAGCCAGGAGGCCTCGACCACGTTGGGGTGGACGCCGACGGTGTCCCAGGAACGGGTCCCGTCGGTGGAGCGCACCAGCACGCGCGTGATCGCGTCCGTGCCGGAGGAGGCCTCCAGGATGCGCACCTTGTAGTCCGACAGGCTGATCCGGTCCAGCTGCGGCCAGGTGCCGTTCACGGCGTTGCGGAAGGCGTGGTCGAGCGCGTCGACCGGGCCATTGCCCTCTCCGGCACCGAGCTTGCGGTCACCCGCGACCTCGACGGCCAGGATGGCCTCCGCCGGGCCACCTCCGGAGGTCTCCGACCCGTCGCCGCCGGCGACGTTCACCCGGTAGTGCTGGGACTGGAACGGTTCGGCGGCGGGGGGCAGTAGCCCGGTCAGCCGGCGCAGCAGCAGCTCGAAGGAGGCGTCGGCCGCCTCGTAGCTCCAGCCGAGCGCCTCGCGCCGCTTGACCTCCTCGAGCACGAGCTTCGCGTCCGTGTCGGTGACCTCGAGCCCCAGCTCGGCGGCCTTGAGCTTGATGTTGGAGCGCCCCGCGAGCTCGGAGACCACGAGCCGCTGGCCGTTGCCGACCTCGCCCGGGTCGATGTGGTTGTACATGTCCGGCGCCTTGGCGAGCGCCGAGGCGTGGATCCCGGCCTTGTGCGCGAAGGCCGTGTGGCCCACGTAGGGCTGGACCGACGGCGTCGACTGGTTGCACAGCTCCGCGATGGTGTGGCTGACCTCGGTCAGGCGCTCCATCTGGTCGGGCCGCACCAGCGGCACCTTCCGCTTCAGCTGCAGATCCGCCATGATCGTGAACAGGTTCGCGTTGCCGCACCGCTCCCCCAGCCCGTTCGCGGTGCCCTGGACGTGCACCGCCCCGGCCTCGATGCCGAGCAGGGAGTTCGCGACGGCGCAGCCGCCATCGTCGTGGAAGTGCAGCCCGACGTCGCATGCGAGCTCACCGACGAGCCCGTGCACGATCTCGGTCACGTCCCAGGGCATCGCGCCGCCGTTGGTGTCGCACAGCACGACGCACTCCGCGCCGGCCTCCGCCGCGGTCAGCACGACCTCGCGGGCGTAGGCGCGGTCGCGGGCGTAGCCGTCGAAGAAGTGCTCGGCGTCGAAGAACACCCGCTTGCCGAGGCTCGTGAGGTAGCGGATCGAGTCCGCCACCATGGCGAGGTTCTCCGCGCGCGGGACCCCGAGCGCCTCGTCGACGTGGTAGCCCCAGGACTTGCCCACGAGGCAGATCACGTCCGTGCGCGCGTCCACCAGGCCCTTGAGGAGCGGGTCCTCCTCAGCGCTGAAGCGGGCGCCGCGGGTCATCCCGAAGGCGACCAGGGTCGCGTGGTCGAGGGTGAGCTCCCCGTCGGCGGCGCGCGCGAAGAACTCCGTATCCTTCGGGTTCGCGCCCGGCCAGCCCCCCTCGATGTAGGCCACGCCGAGCTGGTCCATGCGGCGGGCGACCCGGAGCTTGTCCTCGACCGACAGGCTCACGCCCTCGCGCTGGGTGCCGTCGCGCAGCGTCGTGTCGTACAGGTCCAGCCCGGCTCGGGCTTCAGGCAGCGGTGCGTCGCCACCGGTAGCGGTGCTCACGGGTCATCCTCTTCCTCGACATCACGGGTGGGAAGGTGAGCCGGGGAACGCGAGGGCCGGGCACGTCGGGCTGCCGGGCCGCTCCCGCAGCCCGGCGCACCGGCTACGGGAGCGGACCGATGATGATGATGGCACGACGACGCGCCGCGAGATCGACCTCGCGTGCGGCGCCGGTGTCGCTCATCGTCGGGCTCCTGTGTCCGCGCGGCACGCTACCGCCTCGGTCGGCGCGGTGTCGAGCCACCGACACCGTGTGATGTCTCGCTCGTCCCGCTCGTCTCACTCGTCCTCGAGGCGGAAGCCGACCTGGAGCGTGACCTGGGTGTGCTGTGGCTCACCGTCCTGGATCCAGCCGCGGATCTCCTTGACCTCGAACCAGTCGAGGTTGCGCACGCTCTCGCCGGCCTTCAGGATCGCGCGCCGGATCGCGTCATCGACGCCATCGCGGCTCGAGCCGACCAGCTCGACCTTCTTGTAGACGTTGGACACCGTCCCTCTCCTCGTGCTCGTCTGCGGACCCACGACGCTACTGGCCCCCTGCGGCGGGTGCCGTCCCGCGACCCGACCGGCCGGTCAGAACTCCGTGGTCGTCCAGGGCGCGCGGTCCACCGCGACGAGCCGGTCCAGCGCCGCCGCGGCCCCCGGGGTGCGCTCCTCGAGCCGGCGCGCCGCCAGGAAGGTCGTCGCGCGCACCCCGCCGTGGACGATGCCCGGCAGGGACTCGATGGGCAGCACCACGTCGGCCTCCGACGAGGTGGGCTCGCAGCTCGAGCCCTGCTCGTCGACCTCGAGCCGCCACCGGCCCTGGGCGTAGCCGAGCGGGTCGATGACCTCGAGCACCGCCTGCCCACGGGCGGCGTAGGTGCGGGTGGTCAGCACCTTCGGCACATCGAGGATGCGCAGGTACAGCGGCGGGCTCTCCGACACGCGCAGCGCGTGCTGGTCGGTGACCAGGTAGGGCAGCGCGTCGTCGACCGGGCGGAAGGACGCGTCGACGGTCGTGGTCAGGTCCACGTCCGTGACGTGCTGCCACAGCGCCGCCTCAGCCTCGGCGTCGGTGGCGACCAGCTCCAGCACCCGGACGGACCCGGCGGGCAGCAGCCCGTCGAAGGACTCCTTGACCCGGTAGCTCGCGTAGCCGCGCCCGGGGACCTCCACGAGCCGGCGGGCCGAGGCGCCCCCGCGCCAACCGGGGATGTCGCGCAGGATGCCGAGGTCCCACATCCCGGGGTGCTTGGCGACGCTCGCGCCCCGGCTCGCACGCATCGCCGCGTGCAGCTGCGGCCACGTCTCGCGCGCGGCCTCGGGGGTGGTGGCCTGCACGAGCCGGACGTCCACGGGGTCCCGGAAGCGCAGCCGGGAGCGGTCGATGCGGTAGCTGATGCCAGGTGCGGTCACGCCGTAGCCGAACCGGCCGTAGATCGGCGCCTCGGACGCGTACAGCCCCGCCACAGGCTCCTCGTGCTCGACCGCCTCCTCGAGGCAGGCCAGCATCAGGTCCCGCATCACCCCGCGGCGTCGCATCGTCTGCGCCACACCGACCGCGGTGACGCCGGCGAACCGCAGGTGGGCGCCGCCGGGCACGGAGATCTCCGTCTCGAGCACGCCGAGGTTGCCGGCCACCAGGTCAGCGGTCCGGGTCCACCAGGCCCGGTAGCCGCTGTCGCCGAGCGACTCGACCCAGGGCAGGACGTCCTCGTCCTCCTCGCTCTCGTGGAAGTGGCGGTTGACCGCCCGTGCGAAGTCGACGAGGTCGTCGTCGGCCACCCGCGTCGGGCGTGGCGTCTCGAGGGACATGGCGGGGCCTTCGGGTCGTGCCGGGGCTGGCGAACGCCCCAGCCGGTGGATCGCCGCGTGGCGGCCGGCTGCGACGAGCCGGTCGCGCGTGCGAGCTCAGAACATGTAGTCGTGCCAGGGCGCCACGTCCACCTCGAGCAGACGGTCGAGCCGCGCGGCGGCCCCGGGTCGGGCCTCTCGGACCAGTCCGGCGGCGAGCAGCTGGGTGGTCCGCTGCCCGCCGAGGAGCACCGCGGCGACGTCACGGATATCGAGGTGCAGGTCGGCCGCCCGGTCGGTGGGGACCAGGTGGCACCGGCCGGCCTCGCCGCGCAGCAGCCAGCGGCCCTGGTTGGCCGCGACGAGCGCGTCGGCGACCTCGAGCACGAGCTCATCGTCGGCAGCGGCCGCGCGGGCCGACAGCGCGGCCGGCAGGTCCAGCACCCGCACCTGCAGGGCCCAGTCACGGCGGACCCGCGTCCGGCCCGCGTCGGCCACCAGCGCGAGCACCGGATCGTCCACCGGCCGGCGCCCGGCGACGGTGGTCACGGCCAGGTCGACGTCGGTCACGACGCGCCAGAGCGCGGCGGTGGCCTCCGGGTCCAGGGCGTGCAGCTCCTGGACCGCGACGGTGCCGGTCGGCGCACCGTCGGTCCAGGCGGGCTGCAGCCGGAAGACGGCGTACCCCCGCCCCGCGAGCAGCGCGTGCTGGCGGGGGCCCTGTCCGGCCGGTGGCTGCTCCTCGGCACGCAGGAGCCGGTCCCAGGAGCCTGCGGTACGGGTCAGCAGGCCGGGCCGGGCAGCTCGGGCCTGCTCCCGGATCGGCGGGAAGGCCCGGCGCGCCACCTCGCGGCTCACCAGCCGGACCTCGCGCCA
>JBKHDS010000216.1:0-4524 GCA_046541215.1 Nitriliruptoraceae bacterium | reverse complement strand
GCTCGGCGAGGACGCCGGCGGGTTCGGGACCGTCGATGCCGACCCGGTCACCGGGGACCTCGGCGACCGCACGGTGACCCTGCCGGCCTTCGGTGTCGGGGACCGTTGGCTGGGCCAGATCGCCGACCCGGAGCAACCCGTGAGCCTGATCGACGAGGTGGTCGACCTCGTCGGCGGCACCGTCACCGTCTTCCAGCGTGTGGACGAGGCCGGCACGATGCTCAGGGTCGCGACCACCGTCATCGGGGCCGAGGGCACGCGCGCGATCGGGACGACCATCACGCCGACGGCCAGCGACGGCAGCCCGAACCCGATCATCTCCGAGGTCCTCGACGGGCGGGTCTTCCGGGGTAACGCCAACGTCGTGGGGACCTGGTACGCGACCGCCTACGCACCGATCCTGGCAGGCGGCGAGGTCGTCGGGATGCGCTACGTCGGCGTGGCGCAGGAGTCGGTCGACAGCCTGCGCTCAGCCATCGTCGACGCCCGGGTGGGTGAGACCGGCTCCGTCGAGGTGGTCACCGCCTCCGGCGCCGACCGCGGCGAGGTCCGCATCTCCTCCGAGCGCGCGGCCGACGCCTCGGTGCTCACGGAGGTCGATCAGGACGGTAAGGCCTACCTCGACGCGCTCATCGCCGAGGCGGTCGCCGCTGGAGATGGCACCCCCGTCGCCGCGCGCGTCGACCTGGGCACTGCGGGTGGCGAGAAGGTGCAGCGGGCGGTCTACTTCGCCCCGTGGGACTGGGTGATCATCAGCCAGGCACCCGCCGTGGAGTTCGAGGGAGCCCAGCTGGCGATGGTCGATGGGCGCAACCGGACCCTGCTGTCGCTGCTGGTCGCTGGTATCGCGATCACGCTGGTGCTCGGGACCCTCGCATCCCGCTGGGGTGCACGAGGCACCGCTCGGACGGTCGCGTCGAGCGCCAGCCAGGTCAACCGCTTCAGCGAGGGGCTCGGTGTCCTGGCCGGTGACCTGTCCTCCTCCGCGAACCGGACCGAGGAGGTCGCGACCGGCGTGTCCAGCGGCGCGGAGCAGGTCAGCGCCAACGTCGCCTCCGTCGCCACGGCCGTCGAGGAGCTCGACGCCAGCGTGCAGGAGATCGCCCAGCACGCGACCGAGGCCGCGGACGTGGCCAGCGACGCCGTCGGACGCGCCGGTGAGGCCAACGAGCGGGTCACGGAGCTCGGTACGGCCAGCGAACGCATCGGCACGGTGGTGGAGCTGATCACCTCGATCGCGGAGCAGACCAACCTGCTGGCGCTCAACGCCACCATCGAGGCGGCGCGCGCGGGTGAGGCCGGCAAGGGCTTCGCGGTCGTCGCGAACGAGGTCAAGCTCCTCGCGGAGCAGACATCGTCAGCGACGGAGGAGATCGCCCAGCAGGTGGCCGATATGCAGGCCAACGCCGGCCGCACGGCGAGCGCGATCGATGCCATCGGCACGGTCATCTCCCAGATCAGCGACCTGCAGTCCACCATCGCCGCCGCGGTGGAGGAGCAGAGCTCGGTCTCCCGCGACATCGCACGCAGCGTGACCGAAGCTGCCGGGGGCGTGGAGCACATCAGTTGCGAGAGCACCGAGGTGGTCGAGGTGGCGTCACGGACGACCGCCGCCGCCGGACAAGCCGCCTGCGCCGCCCGCGAGCTCGACGCGATCGCGCGGCAGCTGTCCGCGCTGGTCGGATCCGGCCAGCAGGGCGGGTCGGGAACGGAGGCCAGGACGCGCACGCCGGCGGACGGCACGGGAGCGCACGAGCCGGTGGCGGCCGACCACGGGGCCGACGTGGCGCAGACGGCTCCTGCTGCACGCTGACCACGGCCGAGCACCCGACCGCCTCCACGGCCTCGTCGAGGTACTCCGCTCGCCACCCGGCGTGGCCGCCGTCGGCCACCTCGAGGACCACACGGTCGGAGGTGCCGTGCCGGCCGAGGTCGACGTCGGTGAGCACGACCGGGTCGCCTTCCGGCTCGCCTTCGTCCAGTTCGGTGTGGGCCGGGGATGACGGGCACCGCATCACCGAGGGATGCCGAACCCGGATGCCCATCACGAGCCGTGCAAGGAGCAGGTACCGCACCTCGCCGATCTGAGCGCCGCAGGTCCCCTGGCCCCGGTCGGTCACTCCGTGGCGTTGCGCGCGGGATACAGGCCGGCGCGCCGCAGGGCCGCGCCGACCATGCCGATGGTCAGCGGCTTGTAGAGCAGCTGCAACCCCCGCTCCGCGGCGGCGAGCTCGACCTGCTCGTCCTGCCGCATGGTCACCAGCACGAGGGTGCTGTCGGACAGCTCCGGCAGCTCCGCGAGGCGGTCCGCGAGCTCGACACCGTCCAGGCCCGGCATCACCACGTCGAGGAAGGCGACCTTCGGTCGGACCCGCCCGAGCGCGATCAGCGCCCCCATCGCATCGCGCTCGGCCACGACCTCCACCTCGACGCCGAGCACCTCGGCGGCGTCCCGCACCAGCGAGGTGAGGTTCTCCAGGTCGAAGGGTGAGTCGTCGACGCACAGGATGCTCGCCCGGTCCGCGTCCGGCGCCTCCCGCGCGGCCGCGAGTTGCTCCAGGCGCCGACGGTGCCGGGGCTGGGGTTCGCTGCGCCCGGACTCCCAGGCGTTCACCGTGCTGAAGGACACCCCGAGCAGCCGGGCGAGCGCCTCCTGGGTCAGGTTGTCCCGGCGACGGATCTGCGCCACCACCTCGCTGACGGGGCGGTCCTGCGCCATGCGATCTCCTACCCGCTGGCCCCGGCCGGCCACGAGCCAACACTATAGCGGACCGGTGTGCCCGTTCCCGGGCTGCCGGGGCCGGTGCGTCGCCGCCGCACGGAACCACCGATCACGCTCCGGGGGACCCGGACGGGTGCACCTCGGCCAGCGCCGCGCGGGCGCGCTCCAGCTCCTCACCGACCGACCGAGCCAGCCCCGTGAACCCGCCGGGCGGCGCCTGTCCCGCCAGCGCCTGCTCCTCGGCCAGGGCGCACACCTCGCTGAGCCGGACCAACCCCAAGGTCGCGGCGCTGGACCGCAGCGAGTGCGCAGCGATCCGGAACCGCTCGAGGTCGAGGGGGTCCGCGCTGCTGGCGAGCTCGGCGACGTAGCCCGGGGCGAGCTCCGCGAACAGCGTCAGGAGGCGGTCGGCGAGCGGGCCGTCGGCCGCCCTCCGACCGGCCATGGCCCGCAGCGCCGCCGGATCGAGCACCGGGCTTGGATCGTGGCCGGAGGCCGCCTGTGGCTGGCCCTCAGCGAGGTCCCGGTCGGCTCCGATCGGCGTGGTCAGCGGCTGGTCCTCAGCAGGGTCTCGTTCGTCCTCGACCAGGGTGGTGGGCGACCGTGCCGGCACCGCTGCCGCGAGGGTCGCGAGCAGGGACGCGCGGTCGAAGGGCTTGACCAGCACCGCGTCCATGCCCGCCGTTCGGCAGGCCTGCGCGTGGGCGTTCGACCCGTCCGCCGTCACCGCCACGATCGGGACCTGACCGGCCCGCGAGGCGAACGCACGGATCGCCCGCGCCGCCGCGAGGCCGTCCAGGACCGGCATCGAGCAGTCCATGAGCACCACGTCGAAGGTGCCGGCGCGGGCAACCTCGACCGCGGCCCGCCCATCGCCCACCACCTCGACGTCGGCGACCCCCTCGAGGTAGCCCCGCAGCACCTCCTGGTTGATGGGGTTGTCCTCGGCCACCAGCACGCGCACCCCGGTCGGGACGGGCGCGCTCGACACCGCCTCGGCCGGCTCGGGGGGCACGGCCTCCTCCAGCGGCAGCAGGACCCGGATCAGGGTCCCGACGCCCGGGGTGCTCTCCAGGCTCAGCTCGCCCTCCAGCAACCCGACCAGCTCACGCACGATGCTCAGGCCGAGGCCCGAGCCACCCACCCGGCGCGTAGGCGACGGGTCCACCTGCGCGAAGGGTTCGAACACCTCGCGCTGCCGGTCGAGGGGGATCCCGACCCCGGTGTCGCGCACCTCGATGCCGAGCATCGCCCTCTCGTCCGCGCCGAGCTCGCGCGTCGCCGTGACCTGCACGCTGCCCTGCTCGGTGAAACGCACGGCGTTGCCGACGAGGTTGGTCACGATCTGTCGTACGCGCGCCGCGTCGGTGCACACCCAGGCAGGAAGCGCCGGATCGATCCGGAGCCCGAGCTCAAGCCCACGCGGCTCGGCCGTGACCCGTGCGGCGGTCACGACACCCTGGAGCAGTCCGGACAGGTCGGTCGGGCCGGGGACGAGTTCGAGCCGGTGCTGCTCGATGCGTGCGATGTCGAGCAGGTCGCCCACGAGGAGCAGCAGGCTGTTGGCCGCGTCCCGGGCTGCGCTGACGTACGTCCGCTGCCGCTCGCCCAGCTCCCCATCGAGCAGCAGCTCGGTCATGCCGAGCACGCCGGCCATCGGGGTCCTCAGCTCGTGGCTGATCGTCGACAGGAACCGGGTCTTGGCGTCGTTGGCGACCTCCGCCTGCTCCCGCGCCGCGACCAGGGCCCGCTCGGTGCGCGTCCGCGCCAGCGCCCCGGCGACGATCTCCGCTGCCGCTCGC
>JBKHDS010000215.1:0-4534 GCA_046541215.1 Nitriliruptoraceae bacterium | reverse complement strand
CATCCGGCCCTTGGCGCGGAAGGAGGCGACGAAGTCGCCGCGCTCGAGGAGCGGGTCCGTGAGCTCGCGGAGGAGAAGGCGCGGGCCGAGGACACCGCGACCACCGTGCAGGTGGAACGCGACGTGTTCATCGAGCTGTCCGAGCTGATCGCGGAGGCCACCTCGTCCCTGGACGTGTGCGTGACCCAGCTCCTCGAGCTCCAGACGGCGTCCGTGGAGGCCTTCAACCGTGCGAACCGAGGGCTGTCGGTGGACGTCGAGGCCCTGAACGCCCGCTCGAGCGAGGTGACCCGCTTCTGCGACACCGCCCGCAGCTCGGCCGCGACCGCCCAGATCGCCGCCGACCAGCTGCGGCGCTCGTGACCCGCGCCGGCCCTCCCGCGGCCCATGACCGCACCGCGCGCGACGGCATCCGGCCCACCGCCGGCGGGCACCGGGGTGCGGCTGCCCGGCGGGGTCGCGTCGTGCTCGCTCTGCTGCTGGTCCTCGCCGCGGTCGGCTGCGTGGAGGCGCCGACCGAGGAGCTGGCGAGCCCGCCACCGGTCACGGTCTCCACCCGCGAGGTACCCGTCCCCGCCGCGGACTCCGTCGAGCGGCGGGTGCTCGAGATGACGGTCCGGGTGCGATCGCTGGGGTGCGAGCAGTTCGGGCTCGGCTCCGGCTTCGTGCTGCCCGACGGGGTGGTCGTGACGAACCGCCACGTCATCGAGCAGCCGCGCGACGTCACGATCAGCACCTGGGACGGCCGCTCCCTGCCGGCCGAGGTCGCTGGGCTGGCACGGGACACCGATCTGGCGCTGCTGCAGCTCGAGGACCCCGCTGGGCTGCCCGTCGCCGCCGAGCTGCGGACCGATCCAGTGCGTCGTGGCGAGCGGGTCCTGGCGGTCGGCTACCCGGGCGGGGGGCCGGCCACGGTCAGCCCGGGCCGGGTCGTCGGTACCTCGGACGGGACGGTGCTGGGGGAGCCGGCCGAGGTGATCCGCGTCGAGGTGGCGATCACGCAGGGCTCGTCGGGGGGGCCGCTCGTGGACGCGCAGGGGCGGGTCGTCGGGGTCATGTTCGCGATCGAGGTCGATGCCGGCATCGGGCTGGCGGTGCCGGTGGCGACCCTGCTCGAACGCCTCGAGACCGAGGCCTTCGTCGCCCCCGACCCCTGCTGAGCGCCGAGGCAGCACGGTCCCTTCGGGGTGCGCTCGTTCCCCGGGCGCCCGGGCCCTCCCGCGCACCGGCTGGCCGCGCGACGGGTCAGCGAACGGCTCCCGTCTCCACGGTGAGCGTCCACTGCTCGAGTGGCCAGTCCAGCGCGGCGAGGAGCCGCTCGAGCTGCGCTGCGGCGGTGGCCGCGGTCCGGGTCCGGTCCGCGTCAGGGGGGACGCTGGCCGTGAGCACGGTGGTGGCGGTGCCCCGGCGCCGCAGCCACACGCCGCCCAGGTCGACCCCATCCAGGGCTCGGCGTGCCTGCCGTGCGCCGGACCGCACCTCCAGCATGACGGTCTCCTCCCCGCGGTCATCGGTGCCCGGGGCGACGACCAGGTGCGAGGTCAGGTCGGCAGCGAGCACGCCCGCGGCACGGTTGAGGACCGCCCCCGGCGCCCGGCTGACGGCCAGGACCGGGTGGACCGGCGCGGGGTGCGGGCGGGCGAGGGCGCTGGCGAGCAGGTGCCCGGTGAGCCGGACTCGGCCTGCGGGCAGCGGGAGGTCGGTTCGCAGCGCATCGACCGCGATCCGGCTCGGCGTGCTCGGGACGGTGCGCGGCGTGCGCGACGGCCGCGCCGCGGGGGCGGCCGGGGGTGCCGGGCCGTCCGCGCTGAGCCGCTGGTAGGCGGCCTGGATCGCGTGGAACCGACGGGGGTCGCCGCCGCGATCCGGGTGGTGCTGCCGCGCCAAGCGCCGGTAGGCGCGCTTGGCCTGCCCCGGGGTGCACGGCAGCGCCACCTCGAGCAGCCGTGCGGCCTCCTCCCGCGTCAACGCGTCGCTCACGAGCACCTCATCCGCGGCGGCCGGTGCGGCTCGGCCGCCGGCGCGGCAGCGTAGGGCGTGGATCCGCCACGCGAGGCTGGCCCCACAGCGGGGGCGGTGGGCTAGCGTGCGCGCAGCCGGGAGCGGGAGCCGAGATGACGGGGCAGGACACCCAGCACGACCGGGGCAGCGACCCCGAGCACGACCCCGGGAGCGACCCCGGGAGCGACGCGAGCGACCCCGGGAGCGGCACGGAGGCGGCTCGTGCTGCGGTCGACCCCGGTCTCGCGCGGCAGGTCTGGGGCCGGCTCGAGGCGATCCACGTGCTCGCCTACGTCGCCCCCGAGGTGCAGGCGGCTCACACCGCGCTGGGGCTCGGCGACCGGGGGACGGGGTACGTCGCCGGCCGCAGCGCCCCCTTCGGACCGGTCGGCCCGGAGGTGGTCACGGCCGCGTTCCACGGCTTCGCCCCCCGCCTGATCCGGCACGCCCTGCCGGCAGCCTGGGAGCGCGCCCGGCCCGAGGCGGTGCTCGAGGCGACGACCACGGCGGTCCGCGGGGTGCTCGCCGGGCTGCTCGATGGTGCCGCGACGCTCGAGCAGGCGGCGGTGCTCGCCCGGGAAGCGGCCGACCACCAGCCGATCCTCGGCCGGCCGCTGGCCGCAGCCTGGTCGTCGGTGCCCTTCTCGGACGACCCGGTGACCGTGCTGTGGCAGGCCGCCTCGCGGATCCGGGAGTCCCGAGGGGATGGCCACGTTGCGCTGCTCGTCGAGGCAGAGCTCGACGGCGTCGAGGCCCATCTCACCACCCGTGGCGACTCCCCGAAGCTCCGCCGCATCCTCGGGGCGACCCGGGCGATCACCGACGCGGAGTGGGACGCGGCCGCGGACCGTCTGCGCCAGCGGGGCCTGCTCGCCGAGGATGGAGCGCTGACCGTCGCCGGCCAGCAGCTCAGGATGCGGCTCGAGCAGCGCACCGATGAGCTGACCGTCCCCGGATGGTCCGCGCTCGGCCGCGAGCGCACCGAGACCCTGCGGACCGCGCTCGACCCCTTGGTCGCGCGCGTGCTCGAACCGGGACTCGTGCCCGGGGTCGTGGCCCGCGTGGCGACCTCGTGACCACCGCAGCGGGGGCCGGCACCGTCGTGCGGTCGGTCCCCCCGGTCGCGGGCGGCGCCCTCAGGGACGGGCCGGCGGTGCGCGGAAGGCGGTGAGCACGTCCACGGCCACACGCCCGATCACCTCGAGGGCGTACCCGCCCTCCTGGACGAGCACCGTGGGCCGGTCCAGCGCCGCGAGGAGGCGTCCGAGTGGGGCGAACCCCTCGGGGGACAGCGCCAGGCGCCCGAGCGGGTCCGACGCGGCGGTGTCCAGCCCGAGCGACACGACGACCGCCGTCGGGTCGAAGGCGGTCACGAGCTCGCACGCCACCTCGACGGCGTGCAGCACCCCGGCATCGGTCGTCCCGGGCGCGAGCGGCAGGTTCCGGGTGGTGCCCTGACCCGGTCCCTCCCCGAGCTCGGCCGCGGTCCCGGACAGGTACGGGTACTGGTGGTCCGGGTCCGTGTGGACCGAGACGTACAGCACCTCAGGGTCGGTCCAGAACACGTCCTGGGTGCCGTTGCCGTGGTGCACGTCGACGTCGACGATGGCGACCCGGCCGTGCGGGCGAAGCTGCGCCGCGGCGATGGCAGCGAGGTTGAGCAGGCAGAACCCGCCGAGGTAGTCCGGGCCGGCGTGGTGGCCTGGGGGCCGGGTCATCGCGTAGGCGGCGCGGTGGCCGGCGAGCACCGCATCGACCGCGGTGCAGGCGACGTCCGCGCCGGCGCGGGCGGCCCGCCAGGACCCTGCCACGATCGGCGTCGCGGTGTCGGTCACGTACCACCCGGCACGGCCGAGTGGCGAAGCCGTCGGCCGCCCGCCCCGGTTCCACCGAGGGGAGCGGAAGGTGTCGGGGATGAGCACCTCCGGCCCACCCGCAGCGACCCACTCGGCGTGGCCATCCCGCAGGAACGTGAGCATGCCGGGATCGTGGACGGCGGTGAGCACCGCGTCGTCGTGGGGCAGGGCTGCCTGCTCGGTCAGGCCGGCCGCACGCACCGCTGCCGCGATGGCGTCCAGCCGGGCAGGCCGGTCGGGGACGGGCCAGACCTGCTGCCCAGCGTTCAGCTCGAAGGGCGGGTCGTGATGGCGGTGCGCGTCGTCGCTGACCACCACCAGGTCCGTGGCCGCCGTCAGCCGATCGGGCGCGTCCAACGCCTCGTCCCCGCCGGCGCTCAGCCCGGCTCCGGGCCCCACAGGTCCTCGACGTCCAGATCGTCGGTGCGCTGCCGCTGCCAGAGCGCGGCACCCGCCACGGCGGCGAGTGCGGTCAGACCCACCAACCAGCGCCCCGCACCTGGGCCGGTTGCCGTCCCGGGCGGCTCGGCGGCGACCTGTTCGGCGCGAGCGAGCACCTCGGCGAGCGCCTCGGCCTGCTTGCGCAGCTGCTTCTGCTCCGCGCGGTGCGCACGGCGACGACCGAGCAGGAACGCCACCGCCCCCGCGCCAGCGACCGAGCCGCCGACGACCAGGTC
>JBKHDS010000214.1:0-4555 GCA_046541215.1 Nitriliruptoraceae bacterium | reverse complement strand
GGCGCGAGCGGTCGCCCCTGCGCGCGGCCCTGTGGGCGGTGGCGACGGTCATCACTGGCAGCGTGGCGCTGTTCGGGTACCTGCTCGGCGCCTCACTGCGCGCGCACACCACCACCGAGCTCGTGCTCGGCCCCCATCGTCATCTCGACGCGGGCTAGGGTCGCCGGCGGTGGCGAGGTGCTGCGCGGCGCGTGCGGCGGCGAGGAGCGGCGCATGGTGGGTCCGGGCGGGCACGACCGGCTGAGCTTCGATGCCTACGCGCTCGAGCTCGCGGCGACCGCGGCGGGTCGCGGCAGCTGCGTGCGACGACGGCAGGGAGCGGTGCTGGTGCGGGGGACCCGGGTGGTCGCCGCCGGCCACGACGGTGGCCCGGTGGGCGCGCCCCGCTGTGACGAGGGAGGCTGCCCCTGGTCGCTGCCTGATGCGACGCCTGCGGCTCAGGCGCGCTGCATCGCCGTGCACGCCGCCGCCCGGGTTCTGCTCGACGTCGGACCCGAGCAGCTCGACGGCGCGAGCCTCTACGCCACCACCGTGCCCTGCCTGTCCTGCGCCACGCTGCTGGCCACCGCCGGGGTGGCCGAGGTGGTGGCAGCCGGTGGCCGCTACGAGGGGTGGGAGGAGGTGCGCGAGCTGCTGCTGACCTGCGGGGTGCAGGTGCGGGTGCTCGACGGCCTCGAGGGCGTCCCGAGCCTCGCGATCGGCTGACCGTGGAGGTCCGCGCACCGCGCTGACCGGCCGCTCGGTGCCGGTGACGAGGGTGACCGGCCGCTCGGTGCCGGCGATGACGCCCGGCGGCTCGAGCCGTCTCGGCCCACAAAGAGGCGTCCCCCCGGTGGGAGGGCCGGGGGGACGTCGAACGCTCGGCGGTCGATGGCTCACGGGAGCGGATCGGGAGAGCATCCGTTCGGTCGCGGTGGGAGGGCCGCGACGTTTTGGGAGAGGCGCGAACCCGACCTGAGCCGAGCGAAGCGAACGACCGGATGGGAGAGGAGGTCGCTCGCTGGTCTGAAGTTGTCGGTGGAGGGGATCGCTCGGATAGGACCGAGTGGTCTCCTCCCAGGCCGTTGGGATCGCAGGGGACTGCGGTCCGATTGGCTCGTGGTGGTAACGTATCACGCGGTCCGCACCGGTCCAACCGGAACACCACCCCAGATTGGACCGCTATTGGACGAGCCAATCCGAGAGAGTGGACCGCGCCTCGCGGTCCTCCTGGCTCCTGCCCTGCGCACCGAGGGTCCGCTGTACCGCGCCCTGTCCGATGCCCTCAAGCGCGCGATCGACCGGGGGGAGGTCCCGTTGGGGACCGTGCTCCCGCCCGAGCGCACCCTGGCCCGCTCGTTGTCGGTCAGCCGCGCCACCGTCGTCGCCGCCTACGACCGTCTCAAGGACGAGGGGTGGCTCCAGAGCCGGCGCGGGTCCGGGACCTGGGTCCGGCGACCGGAGGACCACACCACCTCACCGGGGGTGGATGCCGTCGCGACCGCCCGGCTGTTCCTGTCCGAGGACGGCCTCGAGCAGCGCAGCGGCCCGGGCGAGCGCGAGCGGACACCGGGCGGCGTCATCGACCTGTCGGTCGCAGCGCTAGCCGGGACCCCCACCGTCGAGCGCCTGCTGTGCTCGGCCACGCTGGAGGAGGTCCGGTCCCTCACCGAGCGCCACGGCTACCTCCCCCAGGGGCTCCGGGCGCTGCGTGAGCGCGTCGCCACCAAGCTCGAGCAGGAGGGGCTGCCCACCGGCGCCGACCACGTCGTGATCACGACCGGGGCCCACCAGGCCATCTCGCTCGTCGCACGCCAGACCCTGGCGCCCGGGACCCCCGTGCTCGTCGAGACCCCGACCTTCCCCGGCGCGCTGGACGTGTTCCGGCGGTTCGGAGCGCGCGCCTTCCCCGTCCCCGTGGACGAGCACGGCGTACGCATCGACGTGCTCGAGGAACTCGTCCAGCGTGCGGAACCCAAGCTGCTCTACCTCTCCCCGCACTTCCACAACCCGACCGGGGTCGTGCTCTCCGAGGACCGCCGCCGCCGCATCGGCGAGCTCGCCGCAGCCCACGGGATGGTGGTCATCGAGGACCTCGCCATGGGCGACCTGGCCCTCGACGACGACCCCGTCCCCCCACCCATCGCCGCGCTGACCCCCGAGGCGTCGGTCCACACGATCGGCTCCACCGCGAAGCTGTTCTGGGCGGGGCTGCGGGTCGGCTGGATCCGGTCCCCCGATGACTGGGCCGCGCGCATGCTCGCCACCAAGACGGTCGCGGACCTCGGGACACCGCTGCTGATCCAGTTGCTCGCCGGCAAGCTCCTCGACCACCGCGAGGAGGTCCTGGCGGAGCGGCGCGCGGAGCTGATCCCGCGCCGGGATCTGCTGTGCGACCTGCTCGCCACGCACCTGCCGGACTGGACCTTCCAGCGGCCCCGTGGCGGCCTCTCGCTGTGGGTGACGCTGCCGAACGGCAACGCCGACGAGCTCGCCGAGGTGGCGCTGCGGCACGGGGTCCTGATCGTCCCCGGTCCGGCCCTGTCGGTGGACGACGGCAACCGCCGGTGCGTACGGGTCGTGTTCACCCGCCCGGAGCACGAGCTGGCCGAGGGGGTCGAACGGCTCGCGGCAGCCTGGGCGGCCTACGCGCCGACCACGGAACGGTCCGCAGCCCGGCTGCTGGTCTGAGCCAGTGCCATCGCCGGCGGGTGGGCCGGCGGCGACCGCAGCCGCCCGTTGGTCCGACCGGCCAGGCCGCGCGGGCCGCGGCCTCGGCCCGCGCGCGACTACCGTCGAGAGACGACCCACGCGAGCGGAGGAACCCCATGCAGCTGCTACTGCGCAAGCTCGTCGCCGCCGGCGCCGCTGCCGGTGCCGCGGTGCTCGCCCGTCGAGTGGTCGAGTTCGGCTGGGGCCTGGCCCGGGACGAGCCGCCCCCGACCGCCGCCGACGCGGGCGACGACACCCAGCTCCGTGACCTGCTGCTGTGGTCAGCGCTGGTCGCCGGTGCGGTGGCACTGGCACAGCGGCTCGCGGTCTCGCGGACCGACCGGTTGCTGGGCGCCGACGAGGACTGAACGGCAGCACCCGGCGTCCCTCATGCGCCGTCACCTGCCAGCGGGAGCCCCACGCCGGTCCCGGCGTGGGGCCGCTGCCAGGTTACGCGGATCTCGAGCGGGCCCGGCGAGGTACGGGGCGGGTGCTCGAGCGCGAGGCGCTCCAGACCGCCGGCGCGGTAGCTGGCCAGGGCGCTCGGCGCCTGGGGCCAGGGGGGACCCGGCGACACGGACGCCGCCTCGGCATCCTCGGCGCGTAGCTGCGTGATCGTCACCGCCACGCCACCCGGGGCCAGCAGGGGCCCGACCGCAGCCATGGCGGCGTCCTGGACCACGCCGGGCAGCCACGGCACGGTGTGGACCTCGACGACGAGGTCGACGGGGTCGAGGCTGGCCGGATCGAGGTGCAGCAGATCCCCCGCGAGCAGCTCGACCGCGGCCCGCACCGGCCGCGGCTCGCGCCGCAACCGTGCCGCAGCCCACGCGAGCGCGGTCGGGGCAACGTCGAGGCCGACGACCGAGAAGCCGCGCCGGGCGAGCTCGGCGACCTCCGCGCCGCTACCGCACCCGATGACCAGCGCCCGGGTACCGGGCGGGGTGAGCACCGGCGCGTCGAGCCAGGACCCCACCCAGGGGTGTGCGTCAGGCTCCTGCCACGGCAGACGCCGGCCGGTCGCGACCGCGAGCTGGTAGGCGGGCTCGAACCAGCCGGTCGGTGCGCCCGCCCCGAGGTGGTGCACCACCAGCGGCCGCAGTTCCTCGTCGGTGACGGGCTCGCGGCCAGCTCGAAGCGGAGGGAAGCGGCGCCAGCGCCGGCTCACGCGATGTCGTAGCTCGCGATCCTCGGGTGGTCGGCGCCGGAACGCCCGACGCTTGCCGCCCCTCCCGGGGACCCGAGACCGGTCACCGCGTCCTCGAAGTACTCCGCGTTGATCGCGGTGAACGAGCTCCACTCCGGCGGCACGTCGTCGGCGTAGAAGATCGCCTCGACGGGGCAGGCGGGCTCACAGGCGCCGCAGTCGATGCACTCGGAGGGGTGGATGTAGAGCATCCGGTCCCCCTCGTAGATGCAGTCGACCGGGCACTCCTGCACGCAGGCGGTGTCCTTGACGTCCATGCAGGGCTCGGCGATCACGTACGCCATCGCGGCTCCTCAGGTCGGCTCGGCGAGGGTCGAGCGCGACGCCCGGACGGCGTCGCGGTCAACGAACGGGGCCGTCGCCACGACGGCCCCGATGCGGGAGCGGTGAGGCTACTCCCAGGCGGCGATGGTCGGGTGGTCCTGCCCGGACGCGCCGACCGCAGCCGCGCCACCCGGGGAGCCGAGGCCGGTGACCTCGTCCTCGAAGTAGGCGGCGTTCACCGCGGTGAACTCCTTCCACTCGTCCGGGACGTCGTCCTCGTAGAAGATCGCCTCGACGGGGCAGACCGGCTCGCAGGCGCCGCAGTCGATGCACTCGGTGGGGTGGATGTAGAGCATCCGGTCCCCCTCGTAGATGCAGTCGACCGGGCACTCC
>JBKHDS010000213.1:0-4571 GCA_046541215.1 Nitriliruptoraceae bacterium | reverse complement strand
CCTGCTGCTCCATGCCCTCCATGTGGCGATGGACCCGCAGCCGCGACGGCCACGAGCACCTTCCACGGCCCGCCTGCCTCGCCGCAGCCGAGCAGCTGCTCGGGGTCGACACGATCCTGGCCGCCGAGGGGCTCGAGCGGGCGCTGGCGGCCGGCAGCCTCGTCGTCGAGGAACTCGCCGGCGCCGAGATCATCACGACCCCGGCCGCGCAGCGCACGGAGCGGCAGCTCGCGGCGGACCTGCGCCGGCTCGTCGACGCCCGACCGCTGCGGCTGGCCCACCTCGCCACCACCGTCACGCTCGCCGAGGAGCTGACCGACGGCCAGCACATCGCGATCCGCGCCGCGCTCGGGAGCGGGGCCTCGGTGCTCACCGGTGGCCCGGGGACCGGCAAGACCCGGACGGTCGAGGAGCTCGTGCGCTGCGTCGAGGCTGCCGACCACCACGCCGTGCTGTGCGCACCCACGGGCCGGGCGGCCAAGCGGCTGGAGGAGCTCGTCGGTCGGCCGGCCACCACGATCCACCGGCTCCTGCAGGCCCGTCCGGACGGGGCCGGGGGGTTCAGCTTCCGGTACGGCCCGAACGAGCAGCTCCCCCACGACCTGGTCGTGGTCGACGAGGTGTCCATGTGCGACACCTGGCTCGCTGCGCAGCTCGTGGCCGCCGTGGACGATGGCGCGCACCTGCTGTTGGTGGGCGACCCCGCCCAGCTGCCCTCGGTCGGGCCGGGCGAGGTGCTGCGCGACGTCATCGCCTCCGGGGCCATCGAGGTGACCACCCTGACCGAGATCCACCGCCAGGCGGCAGGCAGCCGGATCGTGCGCCTGGCCGGCCAGGTGCTCGCCGGCGAGGAGCCGGGGTTGAAGGGGAGCGACGGTGACGTCTACCTCGCCGAGGAACCGGTGCGGTCCCGCATCGTGCCGCGGGTGGTGCAGGCGGTCGCCGAGCGCATCCCCGCGCACCTCGGCGTCGAGCCGGATGAGGTCCAGGTGCTCGCGCCCGTCTACCGCGGGCCGGCTGGCGTGGACGCCCTCAACGCCGAGCTCAAGGCGGCCCTGAACCCGCCCGGCACCGCGCGGGCGGTTGGCGGCTTCCACGTCGGCGATCGCGTCCTGCAGACGCGCAACGACCCCGAGCGCGACCTGGCGAACGGCGACGTCGGGCGGGTCGTGGACCTCAACCGACGGCGTGGTCAGCTCACCGTCCAGTTCCCCCGCGGTGCCGTGGCGGTGGACGGGCCGGCCGTGCGGGACCTCACGCCCGCGTGGGCGGTCACGGTGCACAAGGCCCAGGGCGGTGAGTGGCCGGTCGTGGTCCTCGTGCTGGACCGCTCGCACCGCTCGATGCTGTGGCGCAACCTCGTCTACACCGCGGTGACGCGGGCCCAGCGAGCGCTCATCATCGTCGGCCAGCAGGAGGCGCTACGCACGGCGGTGCGGCAGGACCGGCCGAGGGACCGCTGGACCGGGCTGGCGGCGCGCCTACGGTCCGGTCGGTCCTGAGCCCCGGGCGACGTCGGCACCCTGCAGCATCGGCGCGTCGGTCACGTCCGGCGCGGGTGCCTGCCCCGCGATGGCCTCGTCCGGGACGAGCGCCCAGGCGGCCCCGAAGCGTCCGGTGTAGGCGAACAGCCCCCCGCCGTCGTTGTGCACCACCTGCCCGTTCAGCCACCGGGCCTCCGGGAGGCACACCAGTGCGACCACCTCCGCGGCGTCATCGGGGCTCGCTGCTCGCCGCAGCGGGTGGGTCAGCTCCTCCGCGGCCCGCAGCTTGTCGTGGTAGGAGCCGGCCATGAGCCGGATCGACTCGGTGTCGATGTAGCCGGGCAGGACCCCGACCGCGGTGACCCCGAGCGGCCCGAGCTCGCAGGCGAGGTAGCGCACGAGGGTCTCCATCGAGGACTTCGCGGCGGCGAGCAGGCCGTGTCCGGGGATGTAGCCGACGGTGTCCGCACCGCTGATCGCCACGATGCGGCCACCGCGGGGCTCGAGCAGGGGGAAGGCGAGCTGGGTCAGCAGCAGGAAGTGGCGCACCGTGATCGCGAAGGTCTTGTCGATCTGGTGGAGCTTCAGCTCCAGCAGGGGCTTGAAGGCGGTCGCGGCCGCGTTCGCGACGACCACGTCGAGCTCCTCGCCCCGCTCGGTCAGCCGGTCGAACAGCGCTCGCACGCTGTCCTCCTCGAGCAGGTCGAGCGGCTCGGCCCGAGCCCCGGTGGTCAGCGCATCGCAGTCGGCCACGACCTCCGCGGCTTCCTCGGCCCGCGTCCGGTAGGTGATCACCACCTCGGCGCCGAGCCGCGCGAGCCGACGCGCGGTGGCGGCGCCGAGCCCGCGGGAGCCACCCGTGATGAGGACCCGCTGGCCCGCCAGTGGTCGCGCCTCGCCCGCCATCGCCGCCCCTGTCCGCGGACGGGGTCCCGACCCGCCCGTCGGCGCGATCGTGCCACACGAGCGCGGGGCGGTCCGGGTCCGGCCGCTCAGCCGACGTTGGCGATCGGCAGCCGGACGGCCTCGTGCTCCTGCTCCAGGCCGGTGATCAGGTCGGTCCACTCCGGCACGATCGCGCACAGCGTGGCGGGGGAGATCCCCGCGCCGAGCAGGCGCCGGACCACCTCGGTGCGGTGGTGCCGGGGGGCCAGCAGCAGCGTCCGATCCTCGGGAGCCGTCACGGTTCGCGCGTGCTGCTCCCGGATCAGGTCCATGCCATGCCTCCGTGCCCGGTCGTCCCTGGCCGAGCCCCCTGCCGGCCTGTCCGAGGCATCGGCACGTCGGTGAGCCACCTTGATACCACTGCGCGTGGTTGCCTCTCACCCTGCGTGGTTCGGTGCGCTGCCGTGGTCCGCCCGTCCACCTGCGGTAGCGTGCGCGCCATGACCCAGCTTCTGGACGGCTACCGCACCGACGGGTTCTTCGATGAGGTCGTGGCCGAGGACGGCAGCATCCGGTCGCAGTACCGCGAGCTCGTGGCCCGGCTCCAGGGGCTGACGCCGGCGGAGCTCGCGCGCCGCGAGCGGGTCCGTGACGCGCTGTTCCGGACCGCTGGCATCACCTTCACGGTGTACGGCGACGAGGCGGGCGAGGAGCGGACCTTCCCGATGGACCTGCTCCCGCGGTTGATCCCCGCTCCGGAGTGGGCGCAGGTCGAGGACGGCGTCGCCCAGCGCGTGACGGCGCTGAACCGCTTCCTGGAGGACCTCTACGTCGGGGAGCAGGCGGCGGTCCGCGACCGGGTCGTGCCACGGTGGCTGGTGCAGACCGCGGCCGGGTTCCGGCGCGAGGCCTTCGGCATCGCGGTGCCGCACGCGGCGCGCTGCCTGGTGTCGGGGGTCGACCTGGTCCGCGACCACGAGGGCCGGTACGTGGTCCTGGAGGACAACCTGCGCAACCCGTCGGGGGTGTCCTACGTGCTCGAGAACCGCGCCGCGATGACCCGCGTGCTCCCGCGGGCCTTCGCCGAGCAGCGGGTACGGCCGGTGGACCACTACGGGCCGATGCTGCTCAGGGCGCTGCAGGAGGTCGCCCCGCCCTCGGCCGGCGAGTCCCCGACCGCGGTCGTGCTCACCCCCGGGGTCCACAACAGCGCCTACTTCGAGCACGTCTTCCTGGCCCGGCAGCTGGGGGTGGAGCTGGTCGAGGGGCGTGACCTGGTGGTGGAGGACCACGTGGTCCACACCCGGACCACCCGCGGGCTCGAGCGGGTCGACGTGATCTACCGGCGCATCGACGACGACTTCCTCGACCCGGTCGTCTTCCGCCCGGACTCCGCGCTCGGGGTCCCCGGGCTGCTGTCGGCGGCTCGGGCCGGCAACGTCACCATCGTCAACGCGATCGGTAACGGGGTCGCCGACGACAAGGCCGTGTACGCCTACGTCCCGGACCTGATCCGCTTCTACCTCGGCGAGGAGCCCATCCTGCCGAACGTCACGACCTACCTGCTGTGGGACGACGAGCAGCGGGCGGAGGTGCTCGGGCGCCTCGATGAGCTGGTCGTCAAGCCGGTGGCCGAGTCCGGCGGGAACGGCTTGCTGATCGGTCCCCACGCCACCGACGCCGAGGTGGCGGCCATGGCGGCACGGGTCCAGACCGACCCGCGCGGCTACATCGCCCAGGAGGTGGTCGGGCTGTCGCGCCACCCGACCCTGGTGGGGGACCGGCTGGTCGGCCGGCACGTGGACCTGCGGCCCTTCGCGATCGCGGGCGAGTCGGTCGAGGTCCTGCCCGGCGGGCTGACCCGGGTGGCGCTCAAGGAGGGCTCGCTGGTGGTGAACTCCTCCCAGGGCGGGGGTTCGAAGGACACCTGGGTGCTGGACGATGGCCCCGGCGCGCCGCAGGGGGGCCGCTGATGCTCGCACGCCTCGCGGAGAACCTGTTCTGGGCCGGCCGCTACACCGAGCGGGCCGAGGACACCACCCGCATGCTGGACGTCACCTACCACACGCAGCTGGAGTCGACCTCGGGGGAGGTCGTGGAGGCCTGGCGGCAGCTGCTCGAGGTCCTGCACCTCGCTGACGCCTACCACGGCCCCCTGCAGGCCCAGGCGGTGATGCGCTTCCTCATGCTCGATCCGGACAA
>JBKHDS010000212.1:0-4575 GCA_046541215.1 Nitriliruptoraceae bacterium | reverse complement strand
CCACCGCGTGGCCAACGTCGCCGCCACCGCCACCGCCGCGCTGCTCGCCGGCGCGGACCTGAAGGGGGTCGCGGCCGCGGCCCGGGCGACCCGGCCGGGGCCGCACCGGTTCACCACCGTCGCGGTCGGTCCCGGCGGCGAGCGGTACGTCGACGACTCCAAGGCCACGAACGTCCACGCGGCCATGGCGGCGCTGACGAGCGCCGGGCCGACGGTGTGGATCGCCGGTGGCCTCGCGAAGGGCGTGGACCTCGAGCCGCTGGGGGCGGTGCTCGGCGAGGTCCGTGCCGCGGTGCTGCTCGGCACCGCCGCGCCTGAACTCGCCGCGGTGTGCGCCGCCGCCGGGGTCCCCGCCCACCGGGTCGCCGATCTGGACGAGGGGGTGGCGCTGGCCGCCCGGCTGGCCGCACCGGGCGACACCGTCCTGCTCGCGCCGGCGTGCGCGTCCTTCGACCAGTTCGCCTCCTACGCGCACCGCGGCGAGGTGTTCGCCGCGGCCGTGCGGCGTGTGACCGCCGCCACGTCCACCACCGAGGAGGGCCGTCCGTGAGCATCGAGGACGCGATCGAGGGCCAGGCACCTACCGGTCGGTGGCAGCGGCTTCGGCGGCGCTTCCAGCCCGGACCCTGGAGCGCGGACGCGACCGTGCTCACGGTCATCACCGCGCTGCTGCTCCTGCTCGGCCTCGTGATGAGCTTCTCGGCGTCCTTCGTCCCCGCCGCCGAGGCGGGCGACCCCTTCGCGGTCTTCCGCCGCCAGGCCGCCTGGGCGCTGCTCGGGGTGGCCGCCTTCGTCATCGCGGCCCGCTTCGACCACCGGCTCTGGCGCGGGCTGTCCTGGCCGATGCTGCTGCTCGCGCTGCTCGGGCTCGCTGCCCTGCTCGTCCCCGGTGTCGGGGAGGAGCGCTTCGGCTCGACCCGGTGGCTCGGGATCGGGCCGCTGTCGATCCAGCCCTCGGAGCTCGCGAAGCTCGCGACCCTGCTGTGGCTGGCCGACGTCCTGGAGCGCAAGCGCCCCCGGGACGGCTCGGCGCACACCACCGAGCATCTGCTCGTGCCGGCCCTGCCGCTGCTGGTGCTGCTCGGGCTGCTCGTGCTGGCCCAGCCGGACCTCGGGACGACGATCCTGCTCGCCCTGATCGTCGCGGCCGTCCTGTGGGTCGAGGGGCTCAAGGGCCGCTACGTCCTCGCGGCGGCCGTGGCCGGGCTGCTCTCGGTCGCGGCGCTGGCGGCGGTCGCCCCCTACCGGGTGGCACGTATCCGGGGCTGGCTGTGGCCGGAGCGCTACCCGCTGGAGGAGGGGTTCCAGCTGCTGCAGTCACGCTACGCGCTCGGATCGGGGGGGACCTTCGGGGTCGGGCTCGGCTCGTCGCGCGGCAAGTGGAACTTCATCCCCAACGTCGACACCGACTTCATCTTCGCGGTCATCGGTGAGGAGCTCGGGCTGGTCGGGGCGCTGGCCACCCTGTTGCTGTTCAGCGAGCTGCTGTACGTCGGGCTGAAGATCGCCTACGCGGCAGCGGACGGGTTCGGCCGGACGGTCGCGCTCGGCATCACCGTCTGGATCGTCGGTCAGGCGCTCATCAACGTCGGGACCGTGACCGGGCTGCTGCCGATCACCGGCGTGACGCTGCCGCTGGTGTCCGTTGGGGGGTCCTCGATGCTGTCGACCCTGCTCGCACTCGGCATCCTGGTCGCGATCGCACGGCGGCCGGACCCGGCCGTCCTGCACCCCACCTCCGGAGGTCGCCGGTGACCCGCACCGTCCTGTTCGCCGGCGGCGGTACCGCCGGTCACGTCTTCCCCGCCGTCGCGGTGGCCCGGGCGCTGACCCGACTCGCCGAGGACGTCACGCCGGTGTTCGTGGGCGTCGAGGATCGGCTCGAGACCCGGCTCGTGCCCGAGGCCGGCTTCGAGCTGGTCACGATCGACGCGGCCGCCATCCCGCGCCGCCCGTCACCGGCGCTCCTGCGGGTCCCCTCGGCGCTGCGACGGGGCGTGCGGTCCTGCCGGGAGCTGATCCGCGAGCGGCGGGCGGTCGGCGCGGTCACCTTCGGCGGCTACGTCTCCTTCCCCCTGGACCGGGCCGCCTTCCAGGAGCAGCTGCCGCTGGTCGTGCACGAGCAGAACAGCGTCCCGGGGCTCGCCAACCGCGTGGCGGCACGCTGGGCGGACCGGATCGCGGTGAGCTTCCCCGGATCGACCACCCGCTTCCGCTACCAGGAACGCTGCGTGGTCACCGGCGACCCGGTCCGCGCGGACGTCCTGGAGCTGGACCGCCCGGCACGGCGCCGCGCCGCCCGCGAGCAGCTCGGCCTCGACCCGGACCGGCCGACCCTCCTGGTCTTCGGCGGCAGCCAGGGTGCCCGCAGCATCAACCGCGCCGCCGTCGACGCGCACGGTCGCTGGCAGGGGCGCGACCTGCAGGTCCTGCACGCCACCGGTCAGGCCGGGCTCGACGCCGCGGAGCGGGACTGGGAACGGGCGCGCGCCGCGCACCCGGACGGGCCGCAGGTCCGCACGATCGGCTTCATCGACGACATGGCGGCGGCGTACGCGGCGGCGGACATCGTGGTGTGCCGGGCCGGTGCCACCTCGATCGCCGAGCTGACCGTGCTCGGCATCCCGTCGGTGCTGGTGCCCTACCCCCACGCGACCGCGGATCACCAGCGGGAGAACGCGGCGGCGCTGGCCCGTGCCGGCGGGGCGGTCCTGATCGAGGACGATGAGCTCGACGGTGACCGGCTCGTCGCGGCGGTCGCCCCGCTGCTGGACGACCCCACCCGCGCCGAGGCCATGGCGCGCAGCGCCCGGGCCTTCGGGCGTCCCGACGCCGCCGAGGCGGTCGCCAGGCTCGTCCTCGACCTCATCCCCGAGGGGGCCCGCCGATGATCGGTCCGCTGCGCCCCGGCGCCCGCGTCCACCTCGTCGGCATCGGTGGTGCGGGCATGTCCGGCCTCGCCCGCATCCTGCTGATCCGGGGCTTCGAGGTGTCCGGCTCCGACCTGCGCGACGGTCGCTCGCTGGCGGAGCTGCGCGTGCTGGGCGCCCGCGTCCACGTCGGCCACGACGCCGCCAACCTCGCCGACGCCGAGGTGGTCGTGACCTCCTCCGCGGTCCCGGTGACCAACCCGGAGGTGGAGGCGGCACGCGCGAGCCGGCGGGTGCTGCTGCGCCGCGCCGAGCTGCTCGCCCAGCTCATGGCCGACGAGCAGGCCGTGCTGGTCGCCGGCACGCACGGCAAGACCACCACGACCTCGATGGTCGTCGTCGCCCTGCAGGCGGCCGGCGGCGACCCGAGCTTCGCGATCGGGGGGGCGCTGAACGAGAGCGGCACGAACGCCCACGCCGGGACCGACGGCACCTTCGTGGCCGAGGCCGACGAGTCCGACCGCTCCTTCCTCGTCTACCGCCCCGACCTGGCGGTGGTCACCAACCTCGAGCACGACCACGTCGACGAGTTCGACGACCTCGACGCGGTGCGCGAGGCCTTCCTCGGGTTCCTCGACCGGCGGGCTCCGGGCGCGCCCGCGGTCCTGTGCCTCGACGACCCCGGGAGCGCCTGGCTGCGGGACCGGATCGACGCACCCGTGGTCACCTACGGCGAGGTGCCGGAGGCGGACGTCCGCGCCGTGGTCACCGCCGACGGGGTCGCGGTCCGCATCGCCGGGCGGGAGGACGTCCGGCTGCAGCTGGCCGTGCCGGGCATGCACAACGTGCGCAACGCGACCGCAGCCCTGGCCGTGTGCCACCTGCTCGGAGCGGATCTCACGGCGGCGGCCGGTGGGCTCGCGACCTTCACCGGCGCGGCCCGTCGGTTCCAGCGGCTCGGGACCGTCGAAGGGGTCGAGGTGGTGGACGACTACGCCCACCATCCCACGGAACTGCGTGCCACGCTGGCGGCGGCGAGGCAGCTCGGCCCGGAGCGCATCGTGGTCCTGGTCCAGCCCCACCGCTACACCCGGACCCAGGCGCTCGGCCCCGAGCTCGGCCGTGCCGCTGCGGCCGCTGACCTGGTGGTCGTCACCGATGTGTACGGTTCCACGGAGGCGCCCGTGCCCGGCGTGAGCGGCACGCTGGTCGCCGACGCCGCCGCTGAGGCGGGGGCCAAGGTCGTCTACCGCCCGAGCCTCGGGGAGGCGCTGGACGAGCTGGCGGCCACGGTCCGAGCCGGGGACCTGGTCCTGACCACCGGTGCCGGCGACGTCACCACCGTCGGGCCGGCGCTGCTCGAGCGTCTCCGGGACGGCCGGTGACCGCCGACCCGGTCGCCGAGGCGCTCGCCGCCCGCTGCCGCGGCGCGGTGGAGGCGGACGCGCCGTTGGCGGCCGGGACCACCCTCAAGGTCGGGGGCAGCGCGCGGGTCCTGGTGGTGGCCGAGGAGGACCGCGACCTCGCGGCGGTCGGTGCCGTCGCCCGGGCCCACGGGCTCTCCTGGGCCGTGCTCGGGCGTGGCTCCAACCTGCTCGTCGCCGTCGCGGGCTGGCCCGGCATCGCCGTGCGCCTCGGCCGGGGCTACCGCGCGCTCACGCTCACCGGACGGCGGGTCCGCCTCGGCGCCGCGGAGCCGCTGCCG
>JBKHDS010000211.1:0-4644 GCA_046541215.1 Nitriliruptoraceae bacterium | reverse complement strand
CATCGCCGGTGAGCGCCACGGCCACGAGCGTGCCGGCGAGCCCGAGCAGCAGCAGCCCGGCGAGCAGCAGCGGCCAACGACGCCGACGGCGTGCCGCTGACGGCGGCGTCCGGTCGGCTGAGGTCCGGCCCACGGCCTCGGGCGGCAGGGGCGGCGGACCGTCGGGGTCCTCCTGGCCGGGCTGCGGATCCACGGCTGCACCCTCCCTGGCGGCTCGGCGGGTGTCCGGCACCCTACCGGTCGGCGCCGGCCCATCGACGGGGGGTCGCACCGAGTAGCCGGCGCCCCCGACCCGGCGATGCGGGCGGGCCCGGTCCGGCCGGAGCAGGTTGCCCGTCAGACCGGCTGGATCGGGTACCCGGCCTCCTCCAGGACGGCCGTCAGCTCCGCCACGTGCCGGTGCCCGCGGGTCTCGAGCTCGAGCACCACCTCCACCTGCCCGAGCGCCAACCGGTGCTCGAGCCGGTGGTGCGCCACCCCGACCACGTTGGCGCGCTGCGCTGCCACCAGCGACAGCAACCTCGACAACGCCCCCGGCGCGTCGGAGACCCGGGTCCGAAGCGTCGCGTACCGGCCCACCGCAGCGAGCCCGCTGGTGACCAGGTGCTGGAGCACGAGCGGGTCGATGTTGCCGCCCGACAGCGTCGCAACGATCGGTCCCGGTCCGGTCGCCCGGCCGGAGAGCAGTGCGGCGGTAGCAGCGGCACCGGCCGGCTCGACCACGAGCTTGGCGCGTTCCAGCAGGAGCACCACAGCGCTGGCGAGTTCCTCGTCGGTGACCGTGACGATCTCGTCGACCAGTGCCTCGACGTGAGCGAGGGTGAGCTCACCCGGCCGCTTGACCGCGATGCCATCCGCGATCGTGGAGGCTCGCGGCACCGGCAGCGGATGCCCGGCCTGGAGCGACGGCGCGAAGGAGGCGCAACCCGCCGCCTGGACCCCGATCAGACGGACGTCCGGGCGCAGGGCCCGCAGCGCGACCGCCACCCCCGACAGCAGTCCACCCCCACCGAGGCACACCACCACCGTCGCGAGCGTCGGCACCTGCTGGGCGAGTTCGAGGCCGAGCGTCCCCTGGCCCGCGATGATGTCCGGATGGTCGAAGGGGTGGACGAAGACGGCATCCTCCTCCTCGGCGAAGGCGTGGGCGGCAGCGAGGGCGTCGTCGAAGGTCTCGCCGACACTGCGGACCTCGGCGCCGTAGCCGATGGTCGCGTCGAGCTTCGGCAGCGGCGCCTCAACGGGCATGAAGACCGTCGCTCGGACCCCCTGCAGGCTCGCGGCCAGGGCCACGCCCTGGGCGTGGTTGCCGGCCGAGGCGCACACGACGCCCCGGGCACGGTCGGCCGGCGAGAGCTGCGAGATCCGGTTGTACGCGCCCCGGATCTTGAACGAGCCCGTGCGCTGGAGGTTCTCGCACTTGAGCCAGACCTCGGTCCCGACCCGCTCGGTCAGTGCCCGCGAACGCTGCACCGGCGTGCGATGGACCACGCCGTCGATGCGTGCGGCGGCCGCCTCGATCGCGGCGAGGTCCACCAACTGCACGCCGCCTCCCTCCCTCGCGGATCGGGCGAGCTGCCCGGTTCCGAGCCTAGTGAGGCGACCGCCCCCTGCCGGAGGGGTGCGGCGACCGCCCCCGCCGGAGGGGTGCGACGACCGCCCCTTGCCGGAGGGGTGCGACGACCGCCCCTGCCGGAGGGGTGCGACGACCGCCCCTGCGGCGACCGCCGCGGTCACTCCGGCCAACTGTCGGCGATCTCCGTGAGCACCTCCTCGAGCTCCGCGCCGCGCATCCAGTCGTTCATGCCTGACCAGAAGGTGCCGGCGCCGACCGCGGAGGGCATCAGGTCGGACGCGTCGAAGCGGGCGGTGCCCTGCTCGAGGGCGCTGAGCACCGTCTCGGCCGACAGCGCCACGACCGGGTCGTCGTAGCAGTCCGCCGAGGTATCCATGTTGGGGGAGATCCGTGACACACCGGCGAAGCTGCCCTGGGCGCACTGGGCGTCGCGGCCAGAGAACACCTCGAGGAAGGCACCCACCTCCGGGCGGTCCGAGAACGCCACGGCGAGCTCACCGGCGATCAACGCCCCGTCGTCGCCCCCGATCGCGGGGAAGGGGAACACCTCGATGTCGGTCCCGATGACACCGTGCGGGAAGAAGCTGACGATGAAGCTGGCCTGCCGGTGGAGCAGGCAGCCGGGCGGATCGTCGAACAGCGGGCCGGGCGCGTCCCGGTAGTCGATGTCGGGGATCGCGTCGGTGCCGCCGAGGACGAAGCCGTCGGTGTGGGTGATCTGCGCCAGTCGCTGCGCTGCGGCGAGGATGGCCGGATCATCGAAGGGCACCTCACCGCGGACCCAGCGGTCGTAGACCTCGACACCTGCGTCGCGCAGGACGATGTCCTCCAGCCAGTCGGTGATCACCCACCCGGTGGCGCCGTCCGCGCCGCTGCCGATGCACCAGGGCGTGCCGCCGTCGGCGACGATGCGCTCCGACAGCGCGAGCAGTTCCTCCCAGGTCTCCGGGACCTCGTAGCCGCGTTCCTCGAAGGTCGGCAGGTGGTACCAGACCAGGCTCTTCAGGCTGACGTTGGTGGGCAGGCCGTAGTGACGGCCGTCGTAGGCGCCGAGGCGGAGCAGGTCCGCGCCGAAGGTCTCCTCGAGCGCCGCGATGTCGAAGCCGAGGTCCTCGAGCGCTACGAGGTTGCCGGCCGCGGCCTGCTCGATCACGGCTCCGGGCTGGGGGTAGAGCGCGACGTCGGGGGGGTCACCCGTCGCGATCCGTTCCTGGATCTCCTGCTCGAAGCCGCCGGAGCCGGTGTAGGTCACGTCGGCACCGAAGGGCTCGTTCACCTCGGCGTCGATCACGGCCCGGATCGCTTCCTGCTCGCTGCGGGTCGGGACGCCCACCACCTCCAGGCGTGCCCCGGTGAGGGCCGTGTCGGGTGCTTGGTCCTCATCGTCGATCACCGGAGCCACCGCGGGCTCGTCGTCCGACACCGAGCCATCCACGGTGCAGGCCGCGGCCACCACCGCCGCCATGACGGTGGACACCAGGAGCGGACGCAGGCTCATCCGACCGCCTCGATGAGCGACTGCTCGTCTCCGACCCGCTGTGCCTGCAACAGTTCGTCGATCGCCGCAGCGGGCATCGGCGCGTGCAGCAGGAACCCCTGCGCCAGATGACAGCCGACCGCTTCCAGCACCTCGGCCTGCTCCCGCGTCTCCACGCCCTCAGCGACCAGTTCGCATCCTAGGGTCTGGCCGAGGTGCACGATGGCCTCCACGAGGGAACGCCCCGCGGGCTCGTCGAGGGCGACGATGAAGCTCCGGTCGATCTTGAGCACATCCACCGGCAACGTCCGCAGCCGTGCCAGCGACGAGTAGCCGGCACCGAAGTCATCGATCGCCACCTCCACCCCGCGCGACCGCAAGGTCTGCAGCGCCTTCGACGCGGCGGCGCTGGTCGCGAGCTGGCTCTCGGTGACCTCCACGACGACCGCCTCGGTCGGCAGGTCGTGCTCGGCGAGCTCGCGCAGCAGCATCGTGGCGTACCCGGGCTCGGTGAGCTCGCGGACGGACACGTTGATCCCGGTCTTGATCCGGTCCTGTGACCACCAGCGTCCGGCTGCCAGGAGCGCGCGACGGCGGATGACACTCCCGAGCAGCGGGATCAGGCCGGCCTGCTCCGCGATCGGGATGAACGCTGCGGGCGGGACCGCTCCCAGGTCCGGGTGGTGCCATCGCGCGAGCGTCTCTACGGCGATGATCCGTCCTGACGCGACCTCGATGATGGGCTGGAAGTCGGCGGTGAGCTGGTCCGACTCGAGCGCCTGGCGCAGCTCACGCTCGAGGGTGTGCCGCTGCAGCGTGGCTGTGCCCAGAGCCGGGGCGAAGAGCTCGATGCGGCCCCGGCCGGCCTCCTTGGCGGCGTACATCGCCAGGTCGGCCTGCTGCAGCAACTCCTGGGGGTTGGCTGGCCCTCCGGACCACACCGCGACGCCGATGCTGGCCCCGACCGTGACGCGCTCACCGTGGAGCTCGATCGGGCGCTGGACCGTCTCGAGCAGGCGTTCGGCGAGCCCGAGGGAGGCCTGCGGCTGACGACCGGCGCCGGTCAGGATCGCGAACTCGTCCCCGCCGAGCCGGACCAGGAGGTCGTCGTCCCGCAGAGCAGCGGTGAGACGCGTGCTGATGACGACCAGCAGATCATCGCCTGCAGCGTGCCCGAGGGTGTCGTTGATGAGCTTGAAGCCATCGAGGTCGATCAGCAGCAACGCGACCTTGCCCGCGTCGCGCTCGGCCAGCTCCTCCAGGCGCTCCAGGAGCTGGACCCGGTTCGGAACGCCGGTGAGCGCGTCGTGGCGCGCCTGATGGGCGAAGCGATCGGCGAGGGCGCGGTTCGTCGCCTCGCGCTCCGCGAGCTGCTCGAGCGCTGCGACCTGGTCGGTGATGTCCTCCGCGGTCCCGGTGTAGCCCGTGACGTGCCCGACGGCGTCGACGATCGCCGTCGCGCGCAGAGAGAGCACCTGCTCGTCGCCGTCATCGTTCAGCAGGACGCACCGCACCGCCTGGTCCGGGTCGGCGGTGAGCCGGTCGAGGAGGCGGCGCCGGTCCGTCTCGTCGGGCTGGAGGGAGGCCCACA
>JBKHDS010000210.1:0-4671 GCA_046541215.1 Nitriliruptoraceae bacterium | reverse complement strand
GGGGTCGCGCCGACCGATGAGCCGGACGAGGAGCTGGCCTCCTGGCTGGCCACCGCCCGGGCGCGCCCCGTCGCCGAGGTGATCGCGCCCGCCAGCGACGACGCCACCTCGGTGCAGGTGGCGGGCACGCTCGCCCAGCTGCTCGCGGGCACCTACCTCGTGCCCGACTGGGACACCGCTGTGCTGCTGCACGGCCGCGCCCCCGCGCTGACCTTCGTGAGCCCCTCCGGCGACCTGGCGGGCCCCGCCGGCTTCCGCGCCGGCGGGTCGCCGCAGCGCTCCTCGGTGGTCATGGCCACCGCCGCGGACGAGGCCGACGCCGCCGCTGCGGTGCTGGAGGCAGAGCTGGCGGCGCTGACGGAGGAACGTGCCGCGCTCGACCGCGATCGCGCCGCCGCCGAGGAGCGGCTCGCCGTGGCGACCGAGCGGATCAACGAGTCCGACGCCCGCATCACCGGCGCTGCGGAGCGGCTCGCGCGCCTGAACCGCGAGCTGCACTCCCTCGCCGATCAGCGCGCGGTCGTCGCGGTGCAGCACCAGGAGCTCGAGCAGGTCCTCCAGCGCGATCGCGCGGCGCTGTCGGAGCTGAACTCGCGTGGACCGGAGGTCCCTGCCGAGGAACCCGAGGAGGGGCCGGATCGGCTCGCTGACGAGCTCGATACGGCGTTGGAGGCCGCGCGCGAGCGGGAGCTGGACGCCCGGTTGACCCTGGAGCGCACCTCGGAGCAGGTGCGCCACCTCGAGGACCAGGTGGTGGCGCTCCGGCGCGAGGCCGAGGAGGTCGAGCGCTCGCTCGAGGAGGCGGCGCGCCGGCGCGAGGCCCGCCGGAGGGCGATCGAGCGGTGCGGCCAGCTCGCGGTGCTCGCCCGGGCGGCGCTGGAGGCCATCGAGCGCTCCGTCGCGGCCGCCGCCGAGGAGCGCGACCGGCTCCACACCGAGGTGCGCGAGGCCAGCACCCAGCTCGCGGCCGTCCGGCGCGAGGCCGTCACGGTGCGGTCCGAGCTGGACGAGCTGACCGAGCGCCGCCACGCGACCCAGCTGAAGCGGCAGGACCTCGCGAGCCGGCGGGAGCACCTGCTGGCGCGGGTGCGCGACGAGCTGTCCCTCGGTCCCGACGAGCTGCGTGCCGAGCATCCGGAGGCCACCGGCGAGGAGCGGGACGACCTCACCGCCCGTGAGGACGAGCTCGTACGCAAGCTCGGGCTGCTCGGACGGGTCAACCCCCTCGCGCTGGAGGAGTTCCAGGCGCTCGAGGAGCGGCACGCCTTCCTGTCCGACCAGCTCGATGACCTGCGCCGTTCCCGGCGCGATCTGGAGCAGGTCGTCGCCGCCGTGGACGACCGCATCCGCGAGGTGTTCAAGGCCGCTTTCGACGACGTCGCGCGGGAGTTCGAGCTGACCTTCGCGACGGTGTTCCCCGGGGGCCGCGGTCGTCTCGTGCTGACCGACCCCGACGACCTGCTCGCGACGGGGATCGAGGTGGAGGCCCGACCGCCGGGCAAGAAGGTCACCCGCCTGTCGCTGCTGTCGGGCGGGGAACGGTCCCTGACGGTGCTGGCCTTCGTGTTCGCGATCTTCCGCGCCCGCCCCTCACCCTTCTACGTCCTCGACGAGGTGGATGCCGCCCTCGACGACGTCAACCTGCAGCGCCTGTTGAAGGTCATACGCTCCTTCCGTGGCCACGCGCAGATCATCCTCGTCACCCACCAGAAGCGCTCGATGGAGATCGCCGACCTGCTCTACGGGATCACCATGGGCCCCGATGCGGTGACGAAGGTCGTAGCCGAGCGGCTGCGGGACCGCCGTCCGTCCGCCACCCTGGAGGCGCGCGCCAGCGACGCCCCCACCGAGGCGGTCCTCGAGGGCGCTGCCGTCAGCGAGTGACCGTCCGTCCTGCCCGCCGTGACCCGCGTGGGAGTGCCCCTGTGGATGCCATCATCCTGCTCGACCTGCTCCACCTCGCCGCCATAGGGCCGTGGACACCCGATCCGAGCCTGCTCGCCGCCACGGGCGGCCTCGAGCTCGAGCCCGGGGTCCTCGTGGCGCTGGCCACCGCAGCGGTCGCGGTCGTCGGTGGCCTTCTGGCCCGCCGGACCCGATCCTCCCGCGGTGGATCCGATGAGGACCGCGGCCGGGACGGGTCCCCTGGAAGCGCGGACGGCGGGGCGGGAACCGCGGTCGAGGATCGCCCGAGCGCCCCGCCGAGCGAGCGCGAGCTCCCCGAGGTCCCCGACACCCCGGCGGAGCTGCTCGAGCCCCCCGTCCTCGAGCCCGAGCCGGAGGTCGTGCCGGAACCGCTCAGCCTGGGGGAGCGGTTCAAGCGACGCCTGACCCGGACCCGCAACGTCCTCGGCAGCTCCGTCCGGGAACTGTTCGGTGCCGGGGTGACCGAGGAGGCCTGGGAGGGGCTCGAGGAGGCCCTGATCACCGCCGACGTCGGCGTGACCGCGACGATGGAGCTGGTCGAGGAGCTCCGGCGCCGCGCGCGTGAGGAGGGAGCGAACGACGGCGATGCGGTCCTCGACCTGCTCAAGCAGGAGCTGCGAGCCGCGCTCGGCACCCCCGACCGCTCCCTCGCCCGTGCGGTCGACGACGGCCCCACGGTGTGGCTCGTCACCGGGGTCAACGGCACCGGCAAGACCACCACCATCGGCAAGCTCGCGGCGGTCGAAGCACGTGCCGGCCGCACCGTCACGCTCGCCGCCGCCGACACCTTCCGGGCCGCGGCCGCCGAGCAGCTCGGCATCTGGGCCGAGCGCACCGGCGCCACGCTGGTCCGCAAGGAGGAGGGGGCCGACCCCGCGTCGGTGGCCTACGAGTCCTACGACGCCGCCGTGTCCCACGGCAGCGACCTGTTGATCGTCGACACCGCCGGTCGGCTGCACAACAAGCGCCAGTTGATGGACGAGCTCGGCAAGGTCAAGCGCGTGCTGGAGAAGCAGGCCGGGCCGCTCGAGGAGACCCTGCTCGTGCTGGACGCGACCACGGGCCAGAACGGCATCGCCCAGGCCAAGGCCTTCCTCGAGGCCGTCGAGGTGACCGGCATCGCGTTGACGAAGCTGGACGGGTCCTCGAAGGGGGGCATCGTCGTGGCGGTCCAGCGCGAGCTCGGACTGCCGGTCAAGCTCGTCGGGCTCGGGGAGGAGGTCGACGACCTCGCCCCCTTCGACCCCGAGCTGTTCGTCGAGGGGCTGTTCACCGAGCTGGGCAGCTGAGCTCTCCGCCTCGGCGTCGGGACACCCACCGCTACCCTCGCCGCCCGCCACCGTCCGTGGGAGCAGCCCGTGTTCGACACCCTGTCCACCAAGCTCGAGGCCGCCCTCGACAAGGTCAAGGGCCGCGGCCGCCTCGACGAGAGGACGGTCGACGCGACGCTCAAGGAGATCCGCCTCGCCCTGCTCGAGGCGGACGTCAACTTCAAGGTCGTCAAGGACGTCGTCGCTCGCCTGCGCGAGCAGCTCGTCGGTGAGGACGTCGCCAAGGCCCTGAACCCCTCCCAGACGGTCATCAAGGCCGTCGATGCGGAGCTGACGCGGGCGCTCGGCGGCGAGGCGGTCGCGCTCGACCTCAAGGGCCCACCGCCGTCGGTGGTGATGCTGGCCGGCCTGCAGGGCTCGGGGAAGACCACCGCGGCGGGCAAGCTCGCGAAGCTGCTGAAGAGCAAGGGCCGCAACCCGATGCTCGTGGCCTGCGACCTGCAGCGCCCCGCCGCCGTCGAGCAGCTCAAGATCAACGCCAAGCGCGTCGGCGTCCACGTCTACGCCCCGGTGACCTCCGGCGACCCGGTCCCGGTCGCGCGCGAGGCGATCTTGAAGGCTCGTGAGACCGGCTGCGACACCGTCATCGTCGACACCGCCGGCCGGCTCCACGTCGACGAGGTCCTGCTCGAACAGGCCGCCGACATCAAGCGGGTCGTCGGCGAGCACGGCGGGGTGGTGCGCACCCTGTTCGTCATCGACGCGATGATCGGCCAGGAGGCCGTCAACGTCGCCAAGGCCTTCCAGGACCAGGTCGGCTTCGACGGCGTCATCCTGTCCAAGCTCGACGGTGATGCCCGCGGTGGTGCGGCGCTCAGCGTCCGGGAGGTCACCGGCACCCCGATCATGTTCGCCTCCGTCGGCGAGGGGATGGAGGACTTCGAGGCCTTCCACCCCGACCGCATGGCCGGCCGCATCCTCGGCATGGGCGACGTGATGTCGCTGATCGAGAAGGCCGAGGCGACCTACACCGAGGACGAGGCGTCCAAGGCCGAGCAGGCCCTGCTGTCCGGGGACTTCACGCTCGAGGACTTCCTCGAGCAGCTCCAGATGCTCAAGCGCATGGGGCCGCTGCAGGGGCTCCTCGGGATGCTGCCGGGGATGAGCAAGCAGCTCAAGGACGTCGACGTCGACGACAAGCAGTTCGCCCGGGTCGAGGCGATCATCCGGTCCATGACCCCGCAGGAGCGGCGGGACCCGAAGGGCGTGCTGAACGGACGGCGCCGCAAGCGCATCGCGGCAGGGTCCGGCACGACGGTCACCGAGGTCAACCGGCTCGTCAAGCAGTTCGCCGAGGTCCAGAAGCTCATGCGGTCGGCGGCGAAGATGGCCGGGCAGCAGGGGGGCAAGCCCAAGGGGGCGCGCGGCGCCAAGGGCCAGGCCGCCGCCATGCGCCAGCTCCAGCAGCAGATGG
>JBKHDS010000209.1:0-4682 GCA_046541215.1 Nitriliruptoraceae bacterium | reverse complement strand
CGCGCCTTGGCCTTGCGGCTCGAGATGATCTCGTCGACGATGCCGTACTCCTTGGCGGCCACCGCGTCCATGATGAAGTCGCGGTCGGTGTCCTCGTCGATCTGCTCCGGGGTCTTGCCGGTCTTCTCCGCGAGGATCTCGTTCAGCAGGTCGCGCATACGCAGGATCTCCTGCGCCTGGATCTCGATGTCGACCGACTGGCCCTCGGCGCCGCCGGAGGGCTGGTGCAGCAGGACACGCGAGTGCGGCAGGGCGAAGCGCTTGCCGGGGGTGCCGGCGGCGAGCAGCACCGCGGCCGCCGAGGCCGCCTGGCCCATGCAGATGGTGGAGACGTCGTTGCCGATGAACTCCATCGTGTCGTAGATGGCGAACAGCGCCGTGATGGACCCGCCCGGCGAGTTGATGTAGAGGGCGATGTCCTTGTCGGGGTCCTCCGACTCGAGGTGGAGGAGCTGGGCCATGACGACGTTGGCGACCTCGTCGTTCACCGGCATCCCGAGGAAGATGATCCGCTGCTGGAGCAGGCGCGAGTAGATGTCGAAGGCGCGCTCACCGCGGTTGGTCTGCTCGATGACCGTCGGGATGACGTAGTTGTCGGGCGAGGGCAGGCCGAACCCGCCGGGGGTGAGGTCGGTGCGGTCCACCGGGGCTCCTGACGTCGATGTCGGACCGGTTCGGTCCTGGGTGCCGCAGCGTACCGATGGGCGGTCCTGCGGCCGCGACCCTTCGCCAGGGCCGCGCAACCTGCTGCCTCGCCCCGGCTCACGACACGCCGCCCGGATCCCGCGACCTGCTGCCTCGCACGCGGGCGCACGGGCGGCCGCACGACGGCCGGGGCCGGCCGCCCAGGGTCGCACCTCCGAACCCGCGTGGCGACGTCGTAACGTGCGGCCTCGACGTGCCATGCTTCGTCGGCTGCCGGCGAGCTCGAGCCACCCCGGACCGAGGAGCACCGTTGCGCCCCCGCACCCCGCCCGTCCGAACCGCGTCCCGCCGGTCCCGCTCGCGGTCCATCACGCTGCTGCTCGGGGCCGGCGCCCTGGTGCTCGCTGCCTGCAGCGGCACGGCGACGGAGGAGTCGCCTGAAGCCGTGGGCGAGCTCGAGGAGCTCGAGGACAGCGACGGTGCGCTCACCGAGGCCCTCGCCGACGAGGACGACCCCACGGCCGACCTCGAGGACCCCAACGAGCAGGTCAGCGATGGGATGTTCGCGGCGAACGGCGTCCTGCTGCCCGCGCCGGAGGGGTGGAGCTTCGATCCCTTCGCCTTCGCCAGCGGCATCGCGCTGTCCACCTCACCCGACGGCAGCTCCCAGCTCCACGCCGAAGCGGTCGATCCTGACGACCTCGACGCGGAACTGACCTTCGAGGAGGTCGTCGAAGCCAACCGCGACAGCGTCGCCGAGACGCCGGACGTCGACGAGGAGGTCGACCTCCCCGGAGCGCGCCGGGCGCTGCATCTGCGTTACCTCGGGCTGACCGCGCCGGACGACGCCCCCGAGGGGCAACCCGACGACTCCTCGGTCGTGCTGCTGATCGCCGAGCGCGAGGACGGGGTGCTCGCGGTGTTCAGCTACGCCGCAGCCAGCGACGAGTTCGACGAGGACCTCGCGGACACGTTGCTCGCCACCGCCGGCTTCGACCCGGATAGCGACCCGATGGGCCCGGAGCCGGTCACCGACTGACCGGCACCCCAGCGGCCACCGCGGGCGACCGACCGAGCTGAGGGCGGTACCGGCGCGCGGCCGGCACCGCGCGGACCTCAAGCCCGGGCCGCGTCGCCCTCGTCCGCATCGTCGCCAGCCGGCGCGTCGCTGGCTTCGGCCGCGTCGTCTGCGTCGGTGGCCTCGTTCGCGTCGTCCTCGTCCGCATCGTCGCCAGCCGGCGCGTCGCTGGCCTCGTCGGCACCGGCCACCTCGACCTCAGCACCGTCGTCAGCCTGAGCCGGGTCGGCGATCAGCCCGAGCTCGATCAGCAGCTCCTCGCTCGGCGCGCCGTCGATCTCGGCCGCGTCCACGATGACGTCGATGGTCTTGCGGCGCACGATGTCGCCGATCAGCGCTGGCAGCGAGCCCTGCTCCTGGATGATGCGCGCGATCTCCTGCGGTGCGACGCCGTTGGCCTGGGCGTGCCGGGTGATCTCCGCGTCGATGTCCCCAGGGCTGAGGTCGGGCTGGATCTTGGTCGCCAGTGCGTCCAGGACCAGCTGTGCCTTGACGCTGCCCTCGGCCTGGCTGCGCGCCTGCTCGCGGTACTCCTCGAGCGAGCCCATCCCCTGGGCGGCCAGCAGCTGCTCGGGGGTCATGCCGAAACGCTCCGCCTGGTGCTCGATCTCATGCAGGCGGCTGTCGGTCTCCTGCTCGACCAACGCCGGCGGCAGCGGCAGGTCGATCCGAGCGAGGTAGGCCTCGAGGATGCGCCCGCGGACCTCGTGCTGGGCCTGCTCGACCTTGCGGCGCAGCAGCGAGCGCCTCACGTCGGCGCGCAGCTCCTCGATGGTGTCGAACTCCGACGCCGAGGTGGCGAAGTCGTCGTCCAGCGCCGGCAGCGTCTTCTCGCGCACGTCCTTGACCTGGATGTGGAAGACCGCGTCGGCGCCGCCGTGGTCCGGGTAGTCCTCGGGCAGGGCGTCCTCGTAGGAGAAGGTGTCGCCGGCAGCCTTGCCGACCACCTCCTCGTCGAGCTTGGGGGTGACCCCACCGGAGCCGACCTCGTAGAGCGCGTCCTCGACGGCTGCGTCCTCGAGCTTCTCGCCGTCCACCTCGACCTCGAGGTCGAGGGTGACGAGGTCGCCGGTGCCCGCCGCCCGGTCCACCTCGTCGACCTCGGCGAAGCGCTCGCGCAGCTGGTCGAGCTGCTCGTCGATGTCGTCCTCGTCCACCTCCCACTCGGGGAAGCTCACGCCGATGCCGGTGTGGTCGGGGGCGTCGAAGGTCGGCCGGACCTGCAGGGTCGCCGTGAACACGCACCCCTCGGCCTCGTCGAAGGTCTCGACGTCGACCTCGGGGGAGGCGACGGGATCGAGGTCCTCGGCCTGGAGTGCCTCGACGTAGTAGGCCTGCAGCGCGTCGTCCATCGCGGTCTGGGCGACCACGCCGGAGCCGAAGCGCTGCTCGAGCAGGCGGCGCGGGACCTTGCCCTTGCGGAAGCCCGGGATGTCGACCTGCTTGGCCAGCTCACGGGCGGCGCGGTCGAAGGCCTGCTTGACGCGCTTGGGCTCGACCTCGACGGTCAGCTTGACCTGGACGGGATCGATCGTCTCGACGGACGTCTTCACGGTGGATGGTCCCTCGTCGTGGATGGGGGTGGGGTGGGGGTGCGCCCGGTGGGGGTGGCGTCGGGGTGCGCCCGGTTGGTGCCCCGCGCGTCGGGGCCGGTCGCGACGGTGCGACGGCTCACGACCGACGATGTGCGCGGGGGTGGTCGACCCGCGCGGGGCGGCAGGAGGGCGCGCGTGGCGGGGATGGTTCCACCTCGGCGGTCCCGTGTCCATCCGGCGGGCCCGGCCAGGCGGGCGCCGCGACCAGGGCCGGCCGAGACCGCGGCTACGCTGTCGCCGCCACGGGGTGTGGCGCAGCTTGGTTAGCGCACCTGCTTTGGGAGCAGGGGGCCGCCGGTTCGAATCCGGCCACCCCGACCACCCCGGTCAGCGGCCGCCGGCCTTGCGCTCGGCCTCACGACGGGTCACGAACCGGTTGATCTGCCGGTGCACGTCGTCGCGGACCTCGACGACGGCCTTGTCGAGGTCGCTCTGAGTCGAGGTGCCGACGATGCGTGGCACGCCCGTGATCCAGCACTCGAGGACGGTGCGCTGCGAGGGGGTGTCGCGTTCCTTGACCGACAGCTCGAGCTCCACCTGCTCGGGGTCCCAGCGCTTGAGCCGGCGCTCGAGCCGCCCGAACAGCAGGCGGGTGTAGCGCTCGTACTCGTCGGGCCGGAACTCCGGCACGATGCGCAGACGGTCCTTCATCTCGGTCATCGTCGCTCCTGCGGGAGGGTGCAGGGCCGCTGGCCAGGTCGGCGCGCGGCGCGACCCCTCACGCTAGCCGCCCGCGACCGGCGACCCGACCGCTGCGTGCACGCTCGCTACGCTCGCACCGCACGCGGGTGTAGCTCAATGGTAGAGCCCCTGCCTTCCAAGCAGGAGGTGCCGGTTCGATCCCGGTCACCCGCTCCACGGGTCCAGAACTCCACGGGTCCAGAAGAGGCGACGATGGCGAGCGTGTTCACCCGGATCATCGAGGGCGAGCTGCCCGGGCGCTTCGTGTGGCGCGACGACGAGGTGGTGGCGTTCCTGTCGATCGGCCCCCTCTCACCGGGCCACACGCTGGTGGTGCCACGCCAGGAGGTCGACCACTGGCTCGACCTCGAGCCCGCGACCTGGCAGCGGGTCAGCGAGGTGGTGCGCATCGTCGGCCTGGCGATCCAGCGGGCCTTCGACCCGCCCCGGGTCGGGACCGCGATCGCTGGCTTCGAGGTCCCGCACTGCCACGTCCACGTCGCGGCGCTGCGGGAGCTGGCCGACCTGGACTTCTCCCGGGCGGAGACCGACCCGGATCCCGCCGCGCTCGACGAGCACGCTGATCGGCTGCGGGCGGCGCTGCGGGAGCTCGGCTACGACGAGCACGTTGGCTGAGGTGGCCGGCCCGCCACCGCCTCCGCTACCCCCTGGGGCCCGGGCCC
>JBKHDS010000208.1:0-4691 GCA_046541215.1 Nitriliruptoraceae bacterium | reverse complement strand
CGGGGATGCGAGCGAGCAGGTCGGTGGCGCTCATGTCGGGTGAGAGACTCTCGGACAGCATCGCCATGCTGCGCGCCACCTCGAGGGCTGCGAGGTCCTCCGAAGCGGCCTCCAGCTCGTCCAGCGCGATGGCCACGAAGCGGCGTTCGTCGGCGGCGACGACCAGCTCGAGCGCCCGGAGCCGGGACTCGATGGCGTCGACCGCGGCGACCTGCCGGGTGAGCAGCCGGTAGAGCTCCTCGATCATCCTCGGACCTCCAGCGGTGGACGGAGAGGGGGTGGACCGTCGTCGGGCGTCGTCCTGGTCGCCCGGGTCTTCGCGACGCCGGTGACCGTTCAGAGCCGGCCGGCCCTCACCCTAGATATCGGCCGCGTGGCGGCGCGCTGAAGGTCAACGGCCACCGAACCCGGGGCGGCCGGAGATCTCCCGAGCCGACCGCTTGAGCCGGCTGCCGACCCGCCGATGGTGAGGTCGCGCGGGGCTCCCCGGATCCGCCGAGGCAGCCGCGCGCCGCTCGCCGCCGACGCTCCTGCCCACCGGCCGCCGAGCCCCTGCAGACCGCACGCCCCCCCGCAGGCACCGGACCTGAACGTGAAGCCCAGCGTGAAGACCCGACCACGCTGTGTGAAGGACCTGTGAAGAGACTTCAGCACGTCGTCCTCGCCGCCCGATGCCTCACGTGGCACCACCCACACCGGCAGCTCGGGACCGACCGGTCCCACCAGGGCAGGGGACAGCACGTGAGCATGATCACCGCCGAGCGGACCGCCACCACCGCGACCCCCGCCACCTCCGGCGCTGACCTCGACCGCAGCAAGCTCGCCGAGGAGCACCTCCACCTCGTCGACCACGTGGTCCACCAGCTCGCGGCGAGCTTCCCCCGCCACGTCGACCGCGACGAGCTGCGCGGGGCCGGCGCCGCCGGCCTCGTCGACGCCGCGAACCGCTACGACCCCGACACCGGGGTCCCCTTCGCCCGCTACGCCTCGATCCGCATCCGCGGCGCCGTCCTGGACGCCACCCGGACCCGCGACTGGGCGACCCGCCGGCTGCGCCGCGACCTGCGCGCCATCGAGGAGGCGGCCGCGAGCCTCGAGGACCGGCTGCACCGCACCCCCGGCGACGCCGAGGTGGCCCGCGAGGCCGGGATGGACCTCGACACCGTCCGCGAGCGCCGCGCCGCCGCCGTCACCTCGACGCTGCTGACGCTGGACCGTCCCGTCGGCGAGTCCGGCCAGGACACCGACGTGCTGGCCGACCGCGTCGTCGAGGAGGACGAGGCCTGGCTGCCCGAGGCCGCCGCGGAGAACCACGAGCTGGTCACCACGCTGCGGACCGCGATCGCCCACCTGCCCGAGCTGCCTCGGCGGGTGCTGGTCGAGCACCACTTCGAGGGGCGCCTGCTGCGCGACATCGCCGACGACCTCGGCGTCACCGAGGCGCGCGCCTCCCAGCTGCGTCACGAGGCGCTGCACGCCCTGCAGGCCTACTTCGGCACCAGCTTCGAGGGTGTGCCGGCCGTCCCGGACAGCGCCCCCGGCAAGCGCCGTCGGGCCGCCTACGTCGCCCAGGTCGCCGCCGCCAGCAGCCACCGCGCCCGTCAGGACCGCGTCGCCTCCCAGGCCGCCGCGACCTACGCTGCAGCCACCGGCTGAGCCCCCGTCATGGCCGCCACGGAGACCGCCATCCGCACCGTCCGGCTCGAGCAGCTCGGGTTCCCGCCGAGCCTGACCGAGTCGCTGCGGCTGCGGTGCGTGGGGGTCCCAGACTCGGCCCGGCAACGTCTGGAAGCCACCGGCGCCGAGCTGGTCGATGACCCGGAAGCCTCCGTGGAGGCCGTCGTCGTCTCCACCCGCCTGCCCCCCGAGGAGCTGCGCGAGGTCAGCGACGGCCTGGCCGCGAGGGTCGGGCGCACCATCGTGCTCGCCCACACCGGCGCGGAGCGGCTCGCCGCCGAGCTGGTCCGCTCCGGCGCCGACGCCATCGTGGGCGAGGGCAACGAGGAGGCGCTGATCGGCCTGGTCGACGCCGACCGGACCCCGACCGCGCTGCTGGCCTCCTTCGAGCGCCGGTTCGGTTCCTCCGCCGGATCGGGTGGGCGGGGCATCGATCCGGCGACGGGCCTGCCCGACCAGCGCTCCTTCGAGCGCCGCATCGGCACGCTCGCCGACGCCGAGGAGATCCCCCGGGTGGCGCTGTGCAAGGTCATCTCCGAGAAGTGGGTCGTGCGCTACCCCGACGCCGTGGTCGCCTCGCAGCGCCGCCGGCTGGCCACGATGCTCTCCCACGTGGCCGGCGCGACCGGCGTGGAGACCTACGCCACCGGCCCGGCCGAGTTCGGCCTGATCGGCCCGGTGCTCTCGCCCCACGCGATGGAGCGGCTCGGCACGCGCCTGGTCGATACCGCGGCCACCTACCGCGACCGCGGGCTGCCGCTGAGGATGGTGATCGGCCATGCCGGCCCGGAGTCCGCCCAGGACGCCGAGGAGCTGATGGACCTCGCACGGCGTGCCGTCGAGGTGGCGGCGGTCGACGGGACGCGGCAGGTGCTCGGCGCAGAGGACCTCGCGCTCGGGGTGTCGGTCACCACCGAGCTCGAGGCGGTCGTGCGGCTGCTGGACGACGTGGAGCCGGCGATGCGGGCCGGGCGTGGGCACGGCGAGCGTGTCGGCCGGATGGCCGCCGAGCTCGCCCGGCTGCGCGGCTGCTCCCCCGCCGCGGTCTCCCGGACCCAGCTCGCCGCCCACCTGCACGACGTCGGCCGCGCCGGCCTGCCGCCGGAGGCCATCGGCGGCCCCGACGGGCTGAGCGGCGAGCTGCTCGAGGCCTGGCGGACCTTCCCGGCCCGCTCGGCGGAGCTGCTGCAGCTCACCGCCGGCCCCGAGGTGGCGAGGATGGCCCGCTACCAGCGCGAACGGTGGGACGGGCAGGGCTTCCCCGACGGCATCGACGGGCAGTCCATCCCCGAGGGCGCGCGCATCATCGCCGTGGTCCACCGGCTGGACGAGGAGCTCTCCGGTGACCGGCACCTGTCGAACGCGGCGCTCGTCGAGGTGCTGCGCACCGGCGCGGGCACCGAGTTCGATCCGGACGTCGCCGCGACCGCCTCCGAGCACCTCGCGGAGCTGCTGGAAGCACGCCACTGACGCGGGGCGCGCCACCTCGGCGAACGCACCCGCTGCGCGTCCGTGTCCTAGGCTCCGCGCCCCTGGCGACGTTCGCGTCGCCGTGCCCGTGACCGGCGCCGTCCGAGCCAGCACCGCGGTGCGTGCCGGTCCTCCCCCGCGTGCAGGAGCGAACCCATGGCCACCATCCTCTACGACGACGACGCCGACCTGTCCGTCATCCAGGGCCGCAAGGTCGCGGTGCTCGGCTACGGCAGCCAGGGCCACGCGCACAGCCTGAACCTGCGCGACTCGGGCGTGGACGTCCGGGTCGGGCTGCGTGAGGGCTCGGCGTCCTGGCCGCGGGCCGAGGAGCAGGGCCTCAAGGTCCTGCCGACCAACGAAGCCGCCGCCGAGGCGGACGTCATCGTCGTGCTCGCCCCCGATACGGCCCAGAAGCCGATGTGGGAGCAGGGCCTGCGCGAGGCGGTCGAGCCCGGCAACGCGCTCGTGTTCGGCCACGGGTTCAACATCCACTTCGGCTTGATCGAGGCGCCCGAGGGCGTCGACGTGCTGCTGGTCGCCCCGAAGTCCCCCGGTCACATCGCCCGGCGGACCTACGAGCAGGGGCAGGGGGTGCCGGGGCTCGTCGCCGTGCACCAGGACGCCACCGGTGGCGCGCTCGAGCTCGGACGTTCCTACGCCAAGGGCATGGGGCTGACCCGCGCTGGGCTGCTCGAGACCACCTTCGCCGAGGAGACCGAGACCGACCTGTTCGGCGAGCAGGCCGTGCTGTGCGGCGGCGTGTCGCACCTGGTCCAGGCCGGGTTCGAGACGCTCACCGAGGCCGGCTACCAGCCCGAAGCGGCGTACTTCGAGTGCCTGCACGAGCTCAAGCTGATCGTGGACATGATGTACGAGGGCGGTATCTCGTGGATGCGCCACTCCATCTCCACCACGGCGGAGTACGGCGACTACGTCTCTGGCCCGCGGGTGATCGGTGAGGAGTCGAAGGCCGCGATGCGCCAGATCCTGGCGGAGATCCAGGACGGGACCTTCGCGCGCAACTTCACCGCGGAGATCGAGGCGGGCGGCAGGTTCTTCGAGGGCAAGCGGGCCGAGGGCAAGCAGCACCCCATCGAGGTCGTCGGTCGCGAGCTGCGCGCGATGATGCCGTTCATCGAGGGGCCGACCGAGGAGTTCTGAGCGGCCCCGCGGCGGGCTGGCACCCTTGACCACCGGCACGCGCCGGCACGGTGCACGATCCCTGCCGCATAGCGCAGGAGTTGCGCACCACCGCGTCCTGCCGCCCCCCAGACGCCCGCACGGTGCACGCTTCCTGCCGCATCGCGCAGGAGATGCGCACCACCGCAGCAACCCCCTGAGGGCCGGCGCGGTGTCGGCACGCTGCGGTGGCCGCGTGGCTCGCTGCCGGCCCGCTTTTTCCAGCCGCCACTGCGGCCTGGCACCCCGACCGCTGGCCCCGTGCACGCTTCCTGCCGCAGAGCGCAGGAGATGCGCACCACCGCGCCCTGCCGCCCCCCAGACGCCCGCACGGTGCACGCTTCCTGCCGCATCGCGCAGGA
>JBKHDS010000207.1:0-4794 GCA_046541215.1 Nitriliruptoraceae bacterium | reverse complement strand
GGCGGCGCGCCGGCACGGCGTATGCGAACGCCGCCCACTGACCTCAAGCACTCAGGGTGCCCCATGCGCGCGGATGTGAAGGAGCTGTGAAGACCTGAGCGGGCGGGCTCAACCCCGTACCCACGGTGCCGATGGTCCCGTCAGACAACCTGACGGATCGCAACGGCTCATGGAGGAGGCGCATGCCTCCTCCTTTCCGTGTTCACAGGGAAGGAGCACCGGATGTGGGACGTCACCACCACCGGCGTGATCACGGCCCTGGACGGCCTGTCCGCGCGCAGCGGCGTCAGGGCCCACAACATCGCCAACGCCGAGACACCGGGCTACCGCGCGAACCAGGTCCTCTTCCAGGACGCGCTGCAGGACGCCTGGCAGCGGGGTCGGCCGGGGGCCATGCGCACCAGCGAGGTCCCCACCCCCTCGATCGTGGGGCCGAACGGCAACTCCGTGGACCTCGAGACCGAGCTGGTCGAGAGCATGAAGGACGGGGTCCTGCGCGACACGATGAACGCGGCCTTCAACTTCAAGACCGGCAACCTGCGCGTGGCGATGGGAGGCCAGCGATGAGCGCCTTCTCGTCGATGAACATCGGGCGCACCGGCGTCGGCATGGCCCACCACTGGATCGACAAGATCTCCCACAACCTCGCCAACGCCAACACCGTCACCTCCACCGACGAGGAGCCCTTCCGGGCGCTGCGCCAGGTCGCGCGGCCGCTGGGGGAGGGCCCCTTCGCCCGGAGCGGCTCCGGCGTCCACGCCGCCGCCGTCACCCGCGACGAGTCCGACCCGGTGCAGACCTTCGACCCCGGCCACCCCCTCGCGGATGAGGACGGGATGGTCCAGCAGGCGGTCGTGGACACCGGCGCGCAGATGGTCGACATGATGCTCGCGCAGCGGCACTACCAGGTGAACATGCAGACGGTGAAGTCGGCGCACGAGTCCTACAAGGCCGCGCTGCAGCTCGGGAGAGGCTGATGGCCATCATCCCGCCCATCACCCCGGTCGCCCTGCCGCAGGAGGCCGCGGCGGTCACCGGTGCCACGGGCGCCGTCGGCGGTGCCTCCGGCACCCCGGCTCCCGGCTTCACCGATGCGCTGGGCGAGGGCATCCAGCAGGTCTCGGACCTCGAGAACCAGGCCGACGCGATGATCCAGGACCTCGCCACCGGCGGTCCGACGAAGATCCACGAGGTCATGATCGCCAACACCCAGTCCTCGCTGGCCGTCGACATGCTCGTCCAGGTCCGCGACCGGGGGCTCCAGGCCTACCAGGAGATCATGCGGATGCAGCTGTAGGCCGCCCCGCCTGCCGCGCGGACGCACCGGCCGTCACGCCGACCGCCCCCGCACCCACCACCTCGATACCCGCCCCGCCGCACCGTCCCGACCCACCCACCGCACCGAGGTGCCACGTTGGAACTCAAGGACCGCCTCGTCGCGTTGAACCGCTCGCTGCCGCCCGCGCAGCGCGCCGGGCTGATCGTCGCCACGCTCGTGCTGGTCATGGCCGCGGTGCCCTTCGTGAACTGGGTCATGACCCCGTCCTACACCCTGCTGTACGCCGGGATGGACGACCGGCAGCTGGGCGAGATCACCACCGAGCTGGACACGCTCGGTGTCCCCTACCAGCTCGAGGGCTCTCGGGTGCTGGTCCCCCAGGACCAGGTCCACACCGCCCGCGCCAACCTCGCCGAGGTCGGCGTCTCCGGTGCCCCGGCGATCGCCGGCTACGAGCTGCTCGACGAGCAGGCCCTCGGCGTCTCCGACTTCCGCCAGCGGGTGGACCTGCAGCGCGCCATCGAGGGCGAGCTCGCCCGGACGCTGTCGGCGATGGACGCCGTCGAGTCCGCCAGCGTCCGCCTGGTCATGCCGGAGGAGGCGCTGTTCACCGACGACCGCACCCCGGCCACCGCCTCGGTGCTGCTGCGGCCGGTCCGGCAGCTCGACCAGGGCCAGATCGAGGCCATCACGCTGCTGGTCTCCTCCGCCGTCGATGGGCTCGAGGCCAACCAGGTCACCGTGGCCGACACCTCCGGCCAGGTCCTGCACGCCCCCGGTGACGGCACGACCGGCGGGATGACCGACCGGCAGCAGCGCCTCACCCGCGACTTCGAGCGCAACCTCGCCAACGATCTCAGCCAACTGCTGCAGCGCGCCACCGACGCCCCGGCCTCGGTGGTGGTGCGCGCCACGCTCGACTTCGACGAGTCCGAGGTCCAGACCGAGACCTTCGGCGAGGACGGCACCGCGATCCGCGAGCAGACCTCCACCGAGCGCTTCGAGGGCACCAACGGCGCGGCCGGCGGCGAGGTCGGCGTGGACGGCGGTCCGCTGCCCGACCTCACCGGCGGCGAGGGCAACTACGAGCGCGACGACGCGACGCGGGAGTTCGGCATCGACCGCACCACCACCCGCACCGTCCAGGCGCCCGGCACCGTGCAGGGCATGTCGGTCGCGCTGGTGGTCGACGAGGAAGCCGCCGTCGGCAACGCCGAGCTCGAGGCGCTCGTCACCGCCGCCGCCGGCCTGGACCTCGACCGCGGCGACCAGGTCGCCATCAGCCGGGTCACCACGCCTGCGATGGAGGACGTCCTCCCCGCCGAGGAGGGCCCGGACATGATCGCGATGATCACCCAGGGCATCGCGCTGTTCGTGCTCGTGCTCATCGTGCTCGCCCTGCTGCTCATGAGCCGCCGCAAGGCCGACAAGCCGGCCAAGGGCCGCAAGGCCAAGAAGGGCAAGGAGGCCAAGGTCGTCCCCGCCCAGGTCCGTGAGCCGCAGGCGCTGTCGGCCGCGGAGGACGTGCCACCGGTCGAGCGCACCCCCGACATCAAGCAGGAGGTCTCCGAGCTGGTCGAGCGCCAGCCCGAGGAGATCGCCGCCCTGCTGCGCGGCTGGCTCGCGGATCGGAGGGCGTCGTGAACAGCGGTACCTCGGTGGTCCTGAACCGCTCCCAGAAGGCCGCGGCCGTGCTGCTGGCCGTGGGACCGGAGATCGCGTCCAAGGTCCTGGCCCACCTCGACGAGGAGGAGGTCGAGCAGCTGACCGTGGAGATCGCCACCCTCGGCAACATCTCCTCCTCGCAGCTGGAGAACATCCTCACCGAGTTCCAGTCCGAGGCCGAGGCGCACCAGCACCTGCTCACCGGCGGCGAGAAGCACGCCCGGGAGCTCATGCGCCGCATCCACGGCTCCCACGCCGACGAGATCGTCGACCGGCTGCTCGCCACCACCCAGGCGCAGCCCTTCCACTTCGTCCGGCTGCACGAGCCCGCCGAGGTGCTCCAGCACCTGCGGGACGAGCACCCGCAGACCGTCGCGCTGGTGCTCGCGCACCTGCCGGCCCGGCTCGGCGCGACCCTGCTGGCCGGCCTCGAGAAGTCCGTCCAGACCTCCGTCGCGACCCGGCTCGCCACCCTCGAACGGGCCGACCCCGCCGTGGTCAAGCGCGTCGAGGAGACCCTGCGCGCGCGCCTGGGTGAGGTGCGGCGCCGCTCCGGCCGTCGCGACGGCGTCAAGGAGCTCGCGGACCTGCTGAACCAGACCGACCGCGCGACCGAGCGCATCATCCTCAGTGAGCTCGAGGCCAAGGACCCGGCGCTGGCTGAGCGGGTCCGGGCGCTGATGTTCGTCTTCGAGGACCTCATCACCCTCGACGACCGGTCCCTGCAGGAGGTCCTGCGCCAGGTCGAGCCGGTCCGGCTCGCGGTCGCCTTCAAGGGCATCTCCGAGGACCTGCGCGACCACCTCGAGCGCAACCTCTCCGAGCGGGCCCGCACCAACGTCGCCGAGGAGATGGACCTGATGGGTCCGGTCCGCCTCAGCGAGGTCGAGGAGGCCCAGTCCGAGATCGTCCGGATCGTCCACGAGCTCGAGAAGGAGGGGCTCATCACCATGAGCCGCGGCGCCGAGGAGCAGTTCGTTGCCTGAGGTCCTGCGCTTGGGCATCCCGGCCGGCGAGCGCCGACCGCTCCTCCGCCCGCGCGCCGAGCTCGACCCGGCCACCACCGCCGAGGTGGAGCGTCGCGTCGCCGCCGCCCGCGCCGAGGCCTACGCCGAGGGTGAGCGAGCCGGCCAGGCCGCCGCGCTCTCGCGCCTGACGGCGATGGTTGCCTCGATCGAGCAGGCGGTCGGGTCGGTGCGCGAGGAGCTCGTCGCCCAGCGCGTCGAGGCCACCCGCGCGAGCCTGGCGCTCGCGGGCACGCTCGCCGCCACGGTGCTGGACGCCACCCCGCCGGCCGCCGCGCTCGAGGTGCTCGCCCGGGTCGAGGAGGCCGCCACAGGGCTGGATGACGACCCGATCGTCGTGCGGCTGAACCCGGCTGACCACGAGGTGCTCGCCACGGTCGCCACCGGCGACGACCGGCTCGAGCTTCTCGCCGACCCCGCCGTGCAGCCCGGCGACACCCGGCTGGTCGGCCGCTTCGGCGGTGCGGAGCTCACCCGCGAGCGCCTGCTCGCGGTCGCGCTCGAGCTGCTGGGGGAGGGTGCCGCATGACCGCCCTGCTCAGCGCCGTCAGCCACGGCACGGTCTCCCGCGTCGTCGGCACCGAGGTGGAGCTCAAGGGCCTGCGCCTGGCCGTCGGTGACGCCGTCCACCTCGTCGCCCGGGGTGGCGCGCGTGTCGCCGAGGTGGTGGCCGTCGACGGTGCCGCCGCCCGTGCGCTGGTGCTCGGCGACACCGCCGGGATCGCCCGCGGCGACCGGGTCCGCCCGGCCAGCGGCCCGCTGACCTCGCCGGTCGGTGACGCGCTGCTCGGCCGCATCGTGGACGCCCTCGGGCGGCCGCTGGAC
>JBKHDS010000206.1:0-4800 GCA_046541215.1 Nitriliruptoraceae bacterium | reverse complement strand
CGGTGCCGCTGCCGCTCGCCCCGGCCCGGGGCGCCGAGCTGCTCGACATCGTCGGGACCGGTGGCGACGGGGCGGGCACGTTCAACATCTCCTCCGTCGCGGCCGTGGTGGTCGCGGCCGCGGGGGTGCCGGTCGCCAAGCACGGGAACCGGGCCGCCTCCTCGCGCTGCGGCAGCGCCGACCTGCTGGAGGCCTGGGGGGTCGCCATCGAGCTGCCGGCCGCCGAGGTCGTACGCTGCCTGGACGAGCTCGGGGTCACGTTCCTGTACGCCCGAACCTTCCACCCGGCCATGCGCCACGTCGCGCCGGTGCGGCTGCAGCTCGGCATCCGCACGGTGTTCAACGTGCTCGGACCCCTGTCCAACCCGGCAGGGGTCGCCTACCAGGCGGTGGGCGTCGCCGATGAGCGGCTCGCGCCGGTCATGGCGGACGCGCTCGCGCGGCTCGGTCGGCGGCACGCGCTGGTGTTCCGAGGCGAGGACGGTCTCGACGAGCTGACCACCACCGGGGCGAGCCAGGTGTGGGAGGTCCGTGACGGTGCCGTGGGCTCCTGGCGGTTCGATCCGGCCGAGGTGGGGATCGCGCGCGCCACACCGGCGGACCTGCAGGGCGGTGATGCCCGAGCCAACGTCGCCATCGCCGACGCGGTGCTGGCCGGCCAGCCCGGACCCGCCGCGGACATCGTCGCGCTGAACGCCGCGGCCGGGTTGTACGCCGCGGATGCCGTCCCGGATGTGGCCACGGGGCTGGCCCGTGCCCGGGAGGTGCTCGCCAGCGGCGCGGCGGCCGCGCTGCGCGACCGCTGGATCGCCTGGACCGCGGCCGCGGGGTCGTTCGATGGCTGAGGTCTCGCACCGCCTCGACCCCCAGGGCCGGCCCTACGAGCCCTCCGGGCTCGATCCCAAGCCGGAGATCGGCATCGACGGCTTCGAAGCGCTGGACCTACGGATCGGCACCGTGCGCGCCGCCGAGCCCTTCCCCGAGGCCCGCGCGCCGTCGCTGAAGCTCACGGTCGACTTCGGCCCGGTCATCGGGACGAAGCGGACGAGCGCGAAGATCACCAACTACCCCCCCGAGGCGCTCATCGGCCGGCAGGTCGTGGGTGTCCTCAACCTCGGCGCGCGGCGCATCGCCGGGTTCCGCAGCGAGTTCCTCGTCCTCGGCGGGCTCGCTGCCGACGGCACCGTCCACCTGCTCGCGCCGGACGGGCAGCTCGACGACGGCGCCCCCGTCGCCTGAGCGGCGGCGCACCTTCTGTCCGGCCAGCTGCTGCCGGTCCCGGCGCACCTGACGATCCGTCCGGCGCGCCTCGGCGAGCACCTCGGCGAGCTCGCGTCCGCCCGTGAGGGGGCTCGACAGCGGTGTCGAGGTCTCGACGAGCCGTACCGTGCCCTGCCCCGCCCAGCGCAGCACGAGGTCGAGCTCGGCGTGGCTCGCGCGCACCGCCGTCGCGGCGAGGCCGGCACCGCCCCCCTCCGCCTCGACCTCGGTGCCAGCCCTGTCCTCGTCGGGGAACGGGACCAGGGTGGGGTGCCCCGGCGGGGGTCGTTCCTCCGGACCGCCGCGGGCGGTGGCCCGCAGCCGACCGTGCTGCAGCCAGACGGTCTCCACCGCGCTGCCGAGCCGCCGTTCGAGCACCAGGGTGGCCGGCTCGAGGAGCCACGCCGCGTCGCGGCGCCCCTGCAGGGTGCGGGCCGCGCCGGCCCGGAGCTCCCGCAGCGCGCCGGCGCGCTCGTAGCGGCCCCGCTCGGCCAGGGTGTGCATCCGAGCTTCGAGCCGGCGCAGCACGGGGGCGGGATCGTCGAGGAGGCCGGCCACCTGCTCGATGAGCCGGCCGTACTCCGCGCGATCCTGCGAGCCGTCACAGGGCGCGCCGCAGCGCTGCAGCTCCTTGAGGACGCAGGCGGGGTGGTCCTGGGCGGTCCGCAGTCGGGTGGTGCAGGTGCGCACCGGCAGCGCCGCCTCGATCGCCTCCTTGAGCCGCTCCGCCGCCCGGCGTCCCGGAAGGGGACCGATCGTCGCCAGGTGCCCGCGCCCGGGCGCGGTGACGACCGAGAGCCGGGGGAAGGGCTCGCGGGTCAGCGCGAGCCAGCGATCGGGGACCGGGGTGCGGGCGCGCCGGTTGAACCGCGGCTGCTCCGCGAGGATCGCCCGCAGCTCGAGCACCTCCGCCTCGAGCAGCGTCGGGGTGGGGCGCCAGGTCACCCGTTCGGTCGCCCGCACCATGTCGGCGATGCGGCGGCGAGGATCCTGCCCGAAGTAGGTCCGCAGGCGCGCCTGCAGGTCGGTCGCCTTCCCGACGTAGAGGGTGCGCCCGTCCTCATCGAGGAACCGGTACACCCCGCACGTCCGCGGCGCGTCGGCCACCAGGCTGCGGCGGCGGAAGGCGCGGTCCGAGCGGACCCGGGTGAGCTCGAGCACGTCCTCGACCGTGGTCGCACCGAGCCCGCCGGCGCGCTCCAGCAGCCCGTGGAGCACGTCCACGGTGGCGCGGGCGTCCGCGAGCGCGCGGTGCGCCGGTGCCGTCCGCGCGCGCAGGTGCCGGGCGAGGGTGGCCAGGCGGTGGTCGCGGACCTCGTCGCGCAGCAGGCGTCGGGACAGCCGGGCGGTGTCGAGCACGACCGGCGTCGGTTCCGGTGCCGCGCACCGCGCCGCGGCAGTGCGCAGGAAGCCGAGGTCGAACGCCGCGTTGTGGGCGACGAGCACGGCGCCGTCGAGGAAGCCCAGCACGTGTCCGAGGACCGCCGCCTCCGACGGTGCGTGCGCGACCATCGCGTCGGTGATGCCGGTGACCGCGGTCACGGCGGGAGGGATCGGCCGTCCTGGGTGCACGAAGGTGCGCAGCTCCCCGAGCACCTCACCGCCACGGACCCGGACGGCGCCGACCTCGGTGATGCGGTCACGGGCCGGATCGAGGCCGGTGGTCTCCAGATCGAGCACCACGAAGGTGGTGTCGATGAGCGGGGTCCCGAGGTCGTCGAGACGGAGCTGGTGCACCGGGGGTCCTCCGTCGGTCGGTGGGGAGCTCCTCGCTTCCTACCACCGGGGTGAGACGGCTCCGGTGTCGGCCCGCTGGTGTCGGCCCGGTATCGGGTCGCAGCGGCGGGGTCAGGCCACCCGGCGTCGGCGGCGGAGCAGGCGCTTGCGCTCGTGCTCGTCGGTGCCGCCCCAGATCCCGTAGGACTCACGGGTGGCGAGGGCGTGCTCGAGGCACTCCTGACGGACCGGGCAGGCGGCGCAGAGCTCGAGCGCCTGACGGCGGTCGGCGTCGGCGTTGGAGAAGAACAGCTCGGGGTCGGTATCCCGGCAGGCAGCCTCCTGCTGCCAGGCACCCACCGTGGTCAGGGCGGGGAGGTCGGTCATGGTGGACATCGGCGCTCCGGACGGGTGTGGCGCGGCTCGGGGTGAGCGCGCGGGGGAGTGTCGGGGTGAGCGAGGCCGGCGCAGCGGGCCGCCGCGGCAGCCGGTAGCGTTCCGACGGCGGGCCGGGCCCGGCGTCGCGGCGTCGAGATGGGTGCCGCACGAGGGACCACCGCCCCCCACCGCAGCGGGGCATCCTCGCGCCGCGCCTCGCAAGGTGCGTACTGTCGGGCATCGCGGGCCGTCTCGGTACCGGACGTGTGGACGGGGTGGCCCCGTCCGGTCCGCGATCGCTCGAGTGGAGGTGGGGGATGGGAGAGAGCACCGGTCGGCCGGATAGGCGTGAGGACCTGCTCGCGGCTGCGGGCCGGCGCTTCGTCGCCGTCGGGATCCGCAAGACCACCATGGAGGACGTCGCACGCGAGGCACGGGCCGGCAAGGCGACCCTCTACCGGCACTTCGCCAACAAGGACGCGTTGATCGATGCCCTGCTCGAACGGGAGGGGGAGCGGTTCACCCGCGCGCTGCAGCGGGGGGCGGCGGGGCACGCGACCGCCACCGGCCGCCTCGAGGGCGCCTTCCTGGCGGGGGTGCGCTTCTTCGTCGAGCACCCGATCCTGACGAAGGGGCGCGACGAGGAGCCCGGCATCCTGTTGCCACGCATCACCGCCGGTGGCGGTCCGCTCGTGCGTCGGGGGCTCGCCCTGTTCACCGAGATGATCGAGGAGGGCATCGCCGCCGGCCAGCTGCGCCAGGTCGATCCGCCCGCGGCCGCCGAGGTGGTGGTCCGGCTCATCCTGTCGTACTTCGCCTTCCCGCCCATGCACGTCCGGGTCGATGACCCCGACCAGGCGGCGGCCTTCTCCCGGGGACTGGTCGCCGGCGCGTTGCGGGCCTGAGCCCTCAGGCGCGCTGACACCGGGGGCAGTAGGTCGTCCCGCGCTGGGCGACCACGTCGCGTCTGAGGATCGACCCGCACCGGCGGCACGGTTGCCCGTGCTTGCCGTAGACGTCCAGCTCGCTCGCGTACCGGCCGCTGCGACCGTTGACCATCTCGTAGTCGCGGAAGGTGGTGCCCTCGCGCTCGACCGCCGCGCGCAGCACGGCCACGATCGCGGCGTGGAGCACAGCGGCGCGCTGCGGGCCCACCCGTCGCGAGCGTGGGTGGATCCGGGCCCGCCACAGGGCCTCGTCGGCGTAGATGTTGCCGACCCCGGCGACGAGCCGCTGGTCGAGCAGCCGGGCCTTGACCGGTGCCCGCGTCGCGGCCAGCGCCGCAGCGAAGGCGTCCACCCTGAAGGCCGCGGACAGCGGCTCGGGACCGAGCACGGCGAGCGTCGGCACCACCCCGGCGTACCGACCGGCGGTGACCACCGACAGGCGACCGAAGCGGCGCGGGTCGCGGAAGCGCAGGATGGACCCGTCGTCCAGGGTGAGACG
>JBKHDS010000205.1:0-4803 GCA_046541215.1 Nitriliruptoraceae bacterium | reverse complement strand
GCGGGCCCCCACCGGCAGCTGCTCGAGCCGGATCCCGGTCGCGTCCGGGGTGGGGAACACGAGATCGCTGAGCACGACCGTCCCCTCGGCGGCGAAGACCTCGACGGAGCAGGTGTCGGTCAGGATGCGCAGGGTCAGCACCTCACACCCGCCGACCACCTCGGAGGACCTCGGCAGGGGTGGCGAGCGGTGGCAGGTCGGGAAGCCCGGGGCCACGCTCGGACCGGAACGTCCGCGGTCCACCTCCACCCGCCGCGTCCCAGCGTCGTAGGCGATCAAGGTGCCGGACCCGTCCTCACCGGCCGACCCGACGTGCACCGCCACCTCCAGCTTCCCGTCCGCCTCCGGGGGTACCGCGACCGTGAGCTGGATGTCGAGGCAGGCCGCACCGACCCCGGCGAGCGCGGACCGAGCCGCCGCGAGCTCGGGCGTGTGCAGGTCGAGGAGGCGACGGCGCCGGGCGTCGAGCTCGCGGATCGGCCGCTGAGCCAGCACCGGGCTGCCGTCGGCGGCGCGGACCAACCGCACCTCCCGCGGGATCGATTGCATGCCGCGCCAGGTGGTCGCCGGGACCTGATCCGCGTAGGCCCAGTTGCTCATCCAGCCGATCCAGACGCGCCGCCCGTCCCCGGGACCGGTCCACGCCTGCAGGGCGTACAGGTCGGCGCCGTGGTCGACCCAGCGCACCTCGTCGACCCCGTGCGTGGGGCTGAACCGCTCGCCATCGAAGCTCCCGACGAGGTAGCGGGCCGCCGAGCCACCGTACGGTCCCCCGACGGTGTGGCCGAACGAGAGCAGCCACGCCCGCTCGGGGCCTCCGGCGACCTCGAGCTCGAGGAGCTCGGGCGTCTCGAGCACCCCGAGGCGATCGTCGGTGAGGCCGGTGAGCACGCTGGTCCTCCTCCAGTGCACCAGGTCCTCGGAGCGGTGGAAGCGCAAGCAGGCACCCGAGGCGACGACCATCACCCACCACGCCCGTCCCTCAGGATCCGTGAAGCGCAGGACCCGCGGGTCGCGGAAATCCGGACCCTCGTCGCTGACCGGCAGGACCGGGTTGCGGGGGTGCGGCGTCCAGCTGCGCCCGCCGTCGACGCTGGCGGCCAGGCACTGGCCGCGGTCCCCGTCGAGGTGGGCGGTGTAGAAGGCGATGAGCGCGTCCCGGCCGTAGCCGGCCGTGCCCTCGTGGTCGACGACCGCCGAGCCGGAGAAGACCGCGCCGTGCTGGTCCGGCGCGAGCGCCACCGGCAGGTCGGTCCAGGTCAGCAGGTCCGTGCTGACGGCGTGCCCCCAGTGCATCGGACCCCAGGTCAGCGAGTCGGGGTGGTGCTGGTAGCACAGGTGCCAGAGGCCGTCATGGTGGACCAGGCCGTTGGGGTCGTTCATCCAGCCGCTCGGCGGGGTGGCGTGGACGACGGGGCGGTTCGGCGCTGCGCCGGCTGGGGGCATGGCGGTGATCCTCGCGGCTGGGACGGAGCCGAGCATGGCACGCCCGGGCCCGGCACCGCCGACGGGGGTGACAGGAGACCGCACCGCGTGCGAGAGTGAGGCCGGCACGGCGACCGAGCCGTGGCACCCGTTCCGAGCCCCGGGAGACGCAACGATGGAGGACCTCGTCATCGGCATCATCGCCATCCTCGTCGGCGGGATGCTCACCCTCGCCGGCTACGCCGCGCTCCGGGTCGTGATCGCCATCTGGGGCGCCCTGGCCGGGTTCCTGCTGGGAGCCGGCGCGGTCGCCACCTTGACCGGGGACGGGTTCCTGGTCACCGTGCTCGGCTGGGGCGTCGGTCTCGCCCTGGCGATCGTCTTCGGCATGATCGCCTACCTGTACTACGCCGTGTCGGTCGTGCTGGCCATGAGCGTCATCGGGTTCACCCTCGGGTCCACGCTCCTGGCGGCGCTGGGGGTGACCTGGACCTGGCTGCTCGTGCTCGCCGGCGTGGCGGGCGGGATCCTGCTCGCGATCCTGGCGATCGTGGGCGACCTGCCGATGCTGCTGCTGACGGTGCTCGGTGCGCTCGCCGGCGCGAGCATCACCACCACAGGGCTCCTGCTCGTCTTCGGGGTGCTGGACCGGACCGACCTCGCTGAGCCGGAGACGACGACCAGCCTCGAACTCAGCTGGTGGTGGACCGCGCTGTACCTCACCCTCGCCGTGCTCGGGATGGCGATCCAGTTGCGCGACCAGGCGGCGCGGTCGGGCACACTTCGCGACAGCTGGGAACGAACCGTCTGACAGGAGACCGGCCGGCATGTCGGTGACCGCACCACCGGCAGGGTCGCGCTACCTCGTTTCCAGCCCTGACCAGCCACGGGTTCGGCGGGCGGGGGACGTCACGAGCGTGCTGTTCGGTGTCTTGCTGCTGCTGTGGGCGCTGGTCAATCTGGACCGTGTGGGCCCGGTGAACCGGGTGCTCGCGGAGCTGGTGGACCTGCTGCCGTCCTGGTCGCTCGAGCTGCTCTCCCTGACCTACTCCTTCGCCTTCCTGTACGGCGTGGTGATCATCCTGCTGCTCGCCAGCGGCGGTCGGGCACACCGCCAAGCGCTGCGCGACGTGCTGCTGGCCGTGCTGGTCGCCGCCGCCATCGGCATCGTGCTGGTCCGGGTGCTGTACGGCTCGTGGCCCTACGTCGTGCCGGAACTATCCCTCGCGCGACCGGAACGCCAGACACCGGTGTTCCGGGTCGCGGTCATCACCGCGACGCTGATCGCCGCATCCCCCCACCTGGTCCGGCCGTTGCGACGGGTCGGCTGGTCGGTCATCGCGCTCGCCGTCCTCGCCGGGTCCGGGCTCGGGTTCGGCCTCCCCAGCGACGCCGTGGGGGCGATCGGGGTGGGCTGGATCGCCGCAGGGGCGGTGTTCCTCGTGCTGGGTGCACCGACGGGTCTGCCGGACCTGGCCGACGTGGCCCGTGCGCTCGAGCGTCTCGGCACACCGGTCACCGATCTCCACCTCCCGGCCAGCCGCTCCTGGGGGGTGCGGCACGTGCTGGGACGACGCCCCGACGGCGCGCAGGTGGTGGTCAAGGTCTACGGCCGCGACGCCACCGACCAGCAGTTGCTGGCGAAGCTGTGGCGCAGCCTGTGGTTCCGGGAACAGCGGCGGACCTTCACCTTCTCCCGCTTGCAGTCCGTCCAGCAGGAGGCGCTGCTGACCCTGTGGGCCGCACGAGCCGGGGTCCGGGTGCGTGACGTGATCACCGCGGGCGCCCCGGATGGCGAGATCGCCCTCCTCGCCCTGTCCACGGGTGGGAGCCGGCTCGACGAGCTGCCGGAGCACGCCTGCTCCGACCGGTTGCTGACCGAGCTGTGGACCCAGGTCGCGACCCTGCGTGCCGCCGGTATCGCCCACGGGAGCCTGGACACCCGCGCCGTGAAGGTCGACGGCGAGCAGATCGTGCTCGAGGATCTCGGCTCCGGCTCGCTCACCGCCAGCGAGGCGGAGCTCGCCGGGGACGTCGCGAGCCTGCTGTACTCGCTGGCGGCCCTGGTCGGGGCGTCGCGTGCGGTCACGGCCGCGCGAGCCGGGCTCGGCGACGAAGCGGTCGCCGCCGCCTGGCCCTACCTGCAGCTGCCCGCGATCACCACCTCGACCCGCAGCCTCGCGGAACAGCCGAAGGCCGTCATCGCCGCGCTCGACGACGCGCTGCACGAGCAGCTCGGCCTCGACCGCCCGGAACACGTCGAGCTGCGCCGGGTGCAGCCGCGGACCCTCGTGGTGATGCTGCTCGCGATCCTGGCGGCCTGGACGCTGGTACCGGTGATCGCCGGGATCGACCTCGCCGCGGTCGGCGAGGAGCTCGCCGAAGCGAGCTGGCCGTGGCTCCTGGTCGCCGCCGTGATCGGCCAGGGGGTGTTCATCACCGAGGCCACCAGCATGCTCTACGCGACCACCGCCTCGGTCCCCTTCCGACCCCTGGTGGTGCTGCAGGTCGCAGCCAAGATGGTCGGGGTGGTCACGCCGGGGGTGACCGGCACGGTCGCGACGAACGCGGCCTTCCTGTCCCGCTACGGGGTCAGCCCCGCCGCCTCGCTGACCCAGGGGACCATGGACGCCGTCGCCGGTGTGCTCGTCGAGGTGGTGGTGCTGGCGCTCGCCTTCGGGTTCTCCGATCTCGAGCTCGCGATCGACCTGTCCGCCCGCGACCTCGAGCTCGGCCGCCTCGGGCTCGCGGTCGCCGTCGTCGTACTCGGCGCGGCCGTCATCGTCGCGCTGGTCCCGCGACTACGGGCGCCTCTGGGCCGTTTCGTCCGGACCGTGTGGGACGCGGCGAGGGTCATCGTCGCCGAGCCCGTGCGCGCCGTCGGGCTGCTCGGCGGCAACCTCGGCACGCGGATCATGCGGTCGCTGGTGCTCTGGGCAGCCCTGCTGGCGCTGGACGAACGCCTCGGGCTCGGCGTGGTCCTCGTCGTGGTGATCGTGACGGGGTTGCTGCAGGCCATCGTCCCGGTGCCCGGCGGGATCGGCGTGACCGAGGCCGTCATGACGGGGCTGCTGGTCGGCTTGGGGGTGGCGCAGGCACCGGCTTTCGTCGCCGTCGTCGTCTACCGGGTCATCATCTTCTATGCTCCGATCCTGCAGGGCACCGTGGCGATGGCCTGGCTGACCCGGAACGGCCACCTGTGACGCAACCGGTCCACGTGGGCGCACTCGGGCGGCCCGCGGCCGCGGGGTCACACGACCCGGAGGTTCCAGGATGAGCGAACAGGCGGGTCTCTCCATCTCCCGCCGACGGACCGGGTGGGACATCGTCTTCGGTCTGCTGTCGGTGGTCGCCGGGGTGGTCGCGCTCGGCCACGTG
>JBKHDS010000204.1:0-4807 GCA_046541215.1 Nitriliruptoraceae bacterium | reverse complement strand
ACCCGCGCTTGACGACCACGTCGCGGCCGTCGGCGAGGGTGGCCCGCGCCACCTCGGCGATCGAGCCGCCGGCCAGCGGCTGCGAGGCCACGACGGGCGGCAGGCCTCCCGGGAGCGTGGTCGGAGGGGTCACGGCCGCTCGGCCGCGGCCAGGACCGCGTCGACGCCGCCGGCGACCAGCCGTTCGACGAGGTGGTCCGCGGTGCGCCGGCACAGCGCCACCACCTCGGCGAACCCGGCCTGGCCGCCGTAGTAGGGGTCGGGGACCTCCGCGCCGGGGCCGGCCTCGGGATCGAGGTCGCGGAACAGCAGCAGCGGGGTGTCCACCCCTGCGCTGGCGGCCAGGCGCTCGAGGTCCGCGAGGTTGCTGCGATCCATGGCGAGCACGAGGTCGGCGTCGTCGAGGTCGGCGACCTCGACCCGGGTGGCCACCCCCTCGATGGTCAGGCCGACGGTCGCCCCGGCGGCGCGCATCCGCGGATCAGGCGGCTCACCGACGTGCCAGCCACCGGTCCCGGCGGAGCGGACGGTCAGCGCCACCCCGGCACGGTCGGCGGCCTCGCGCAGCGCAGCCTCGGCGGTGGGGGAGCGGCAGATGTTGCCGAGACAGACGGTCAGGATGGTCGGTGGGCGGCTCACTGGGCGGCCTCCGGGGAGAGGATCACGGTCACGTGGTCGACCTCGCTCGACTCCTCCAGCGCCGTCGGGCCGGGCAGGTCGGCGGCGACGAGCCGGGCCTCTGCCTCCAGCCCGCGGGGGTGACGGACGAGGGTGACCGAGGTCGGTGCGGCGTTGGTGACCTCGCGGATCGGGTAGCCGCGCGCCCGCAACCGGTCGGCGACCCGACCCGCCAGACCGGCGATCCCGGCACCGTTGGCGACGGTGACGGGGATGTCCGCGGGCAGCGGTGCGGCCTCGGTGCCCGTCTCGGCCATGACCTGGCCGGAGCGGAAGCGGGTGAACAGGCCCTCCGCGTCGGGCTGGATCGGGGCCAGGACCCACGCGCCGGCCGGGGTGGTGAAGGGGGTCGAGGGCACCGTCTCGGTCACGACCTCGCCCCGGGCGAGCGCGGGAGCGGCCCGGGCGAGGCGCCCCAGGGCGAGCGGGCCGAGCGCGTCGTCGACGGTGACCGCGTCACCGACCGCGCCGGCGAGCCGCCACTGCGCGGCCGGGTTGGCCAGCACGGCTGGCCGCAGCATCGCGGAGACGAGGGCGCCGACGAAGCGCTGCTGGCGCTCCATGCGGGCGAAGTCGTCGTCGATCTTGCGCACCCGGACGTAGCCGAGGGCGTCGGCACCGTCCAGCGTCTGGCAGCCGGCCGGCAGGTCGATCCCGGCGTCGCGGTCAGCGATCGGCTGGTCCAGGCACATCTCGACCCCGCCGACGGCGTCGACCACGTCGCGGAACCCGGCGAAGGTCACCCGCACCACGTGCTGGGGGTGGATGCCGGACAGGCGCCGCACGCTGTCGGCCAGGCAGGCGCTGCCGCCGATCGCCGGGGCGGCGTTGATCCGTCCCACCGTCCCGTCGCACCGCTCGACCCACAGGTCGCGGGGGAAGGACAGCATCGCCGCGCGCCGGCCCTGCACGGTGAGCAGCAGGATGGTGTCCGCGCGCTCGCCGGTGAAGACGTCGCCGCTGCCCGTGGACAGCTCGCGTTCCTCCTCCGGGGTCAGCTCCTCACGGCTGTCCGACCCCCACACCAGCAGCTGCACCGGCTGACCGCTCGCGGCGAGCCCGGGGACCGGTTGGCGATCGAGCCGCGTCAGCAGCGCCACGGGCCAGACGAGCAGCAGCACGAGCACGACGACGAGGAGGACCAGGACGACCCGGCCGCCCCGGCGGCGTGGGCGCCCGGTGACCTCCGGGCCCCACCCGGCCTCGCGGGTCGGCGCAGGCGGCGCGCCCCTCGGGTCCACGGCGGCTCCTCGCGTCGGGCTCGGACGGATCGGTCGGGGCGGCAGTGTTCCATCCCCGTGCCCACCCGAGGTGCAGGTGCCGCGGCCGGCTGGCCAACGCTACGGTGCGGCCACCCGCCCGGGCGGCCAGGAGGATGAGCGGTGGTGACGCGAGCGAGCGACGACCCCGAGGCCCTCATCGCCCACGTGCGGCGCAGCGTCATCGGGGACGAGGAGGCGGTCGAGACGCCCTTCGGGCCGCGCCGGGTCGTCTACGCCGACTACACCGCCTCGGGCCGGGCGCTCAGCTTCATCGAGGACCACCTGCGCGAGGTGGTGCTCCCGCTCTACGCGAACACCCACACCCAGACCTCCGGCACCGGCCGGCAGACCACCCGGTTCCGTGAGGACGCGCGACGGATCATCGGTGAGGCCTTCGGCGCCACCGAGGACCACGTGGTGCTGTTCACCGGCTCCGGCTCCACCGGCGCGATCGACAAGCTCGTCCGGGCGTTGGGCATCCGGCTGCCGGCCCAGCTCGATCGTCGCTACGACCTCGCCGCCCGCATCCCCGCCGCCGAGCGGCCGGTGGTGTTCATCGGGCCCTACGAGCACCACTCCAACGAGCTGCCCTGGCGCGAGACCATCGCCGAGGTGATCCGCATCCCCGAGGACGCCGACGGCCACGTCGACCTTCAGGCGCTCGAGGAGGCGCTCATCGCCACCGCGGACCGACCGCTGAGGATCGGGTCGTTCTCGGCCGCCTCGAACGTCACCGGCATCCTGACCGACACCCGGGCGGTCTCGGTCCTGCTGCACCGCCACGGCGCGCTCGCGTTCTGGGACTGCGCCGCCGCCGCGCCCTACATCGAGGTGGCGATGGCCCCGTACCGGAGCGCGCCGGATGGGGACGCCAGCGAGGCGCACCTCGACCACAAGGACGCGGTGTTCGTCTCGCCCCACAAGCTCGTCGGTGGTCCGGGGACCCCCGGGTTGCTGATCGCGCGCCGCGAGCTGTTCACGAGCCCGGTGCCCACCGTCCCGGCCGGTGGCACGGTCTCCTACGTCAACGCCCACGAGCACCGCTACCTCGACGAGCTGGAGGAGCGCGAGGAGGGCGGGACCCCCGACATCGTCGGGGCGATCCGGGCCGGGCTCGTCTTCCAGCTCAAGCAGGCGGTCGGGGTGGACACGATCGTCGCGCACGAGCGGGCGGCCATCGAGCGGGCCGTCAGCGCGTGGCGCGACGAGCCCACCCTGCAGCTGCTCGGCAACCTCGACGCGGAGCGGCTCTCGATCGTGTCCTTCGTGGTCCGGCACGGGGACCGCTACCTCCATCACGAGCTGGTCGTGGCCCTGCTCAACGACCTGTTCGGGATCCAGGCGCGCGGCGGGTGCTCCTGCGCCGGCCCCTACGGTCACGAGCTCCTCGGCATCGACGAGGAGCGCTCCCACGCCTTCGAGCGGGCCATCGACGCCGGGTGCGCCGGGCTCAAGCCCGGCTGGGTGCGCATCAACCTCACCTGGTTCCTGACCGACGCGGTGATCGAGTTCCTCATCGAGGCCGTGCGGCTCGTCGCCCGGGACGGCTGGCGGCTACTGGACGCCTACCGGTTCGACCTCGCCACCGGACGCTGGACCCACCGGGGTGGCACGGTGCCCCCGCCGATGTCGCTGGACGACGTCTCCTACGACGGGGGCCGGGTCACCTGGCCCGCCCGTCGCCAGCGCGTGAGCGACCACGCCCTGGAGGAGGTGCTGGCTGAGGGGGCCCGGCTGCTCGCCGCGGGCGCGCCGGCGCTCGAGGCCGTCGAGGTGGAGCTGCCGGCAGCGGTGGAGGAGCTGCGGTGGTTCCCGCTGCCCGGCGAGCTCTCGGTCGCGGCGGCCGGTCCGCTCAGCGGGTGACGGGCAGCTCGCCGAGGTGCGAGGTGTCGCTGAAGCGCTCGAGGCGGAAGATGTGCCGGCCCGCGATGGGGGTGGTCCGCAGCACCGTGACCGACGCGTGGGCGGAGGCGAACCGCTCCCACTCCCACGGCTCCGGGGCGAAGCCGAGCAGGTGACCGAGCACCACCGAGTTCGTCCCGGCGTGCGCGACCAGGAGCAGCCGCCGGTGCAGGACCTCCTCGGGGACGTGCCAGAGCAGCTCCTCGTCCCGCTCGACGCCGTGCTCGGCCAGCTCGTTGACGAGCCCGAGCGTCACGCGCGCGTGGAAGTCGTGGAAGCTCTCGCCGTCGGGGATGCCGTCCCACCAGGCGTCACGCGTGCGGTGGCGCGCCTCACGCATCACCCGGTCGACCTCCTCGGCAGGGGTGCCCTGCCACCGGGCCGGCATGTGGATCTCGTGCATCCAGGCGCGTTCCTCCACCCGGGTTGCGGTGACCGACTCCAGCAGCGGCGCGGCGGTCCGTCGGGCACGCCGGGCGGTGGAGACCAGCACCTCGTCGAAGCGTTCGCCGCGCAGACAGGCGGCCAGACGGTCGGCCTGCTGCTGCCCGACGGCGGTCAGGTGTGGATCGACCTGGGCCTCGTGGCCACGGTTCCACTCGGGTTGCGCGTGTCGGACCAGCAGGAGCTCCATGGACGGCACGCTACCCGACGGCTCACCCGGTGCGACGCAGCGCCCGGGTGAGGGACACCTCGCTGCCCTGGGCGGCCCAGGCCGCATCGAAGCGCTCCAGACGGCTCGGTCGCGGCCGGATGTACAGCAGGATCGCGACCGCGCCGAGCCCGCCGATGGCCACGTTCCAGCGCGGCCCGAGCACCGCGGCCAGGACCGTGGTGGCCAGCACGAGCGTCTCCGCCACCACCGACTGCAGCACCAGCCGGGTCCTGAGCTCCGCGACCGCGGCGGTGTCGTCGGCCGGGGGGGTGGCGGCGAACACCCGGTCGATCGCGAGCACGGCGACGAG